>JAZOBW010000072.1:0-8993 GCA_045596185.1 Acutalibacteraceae bacterium
TTCATCAGGCGGTTGTATTTGTTGAAAACGATGTTGTTTCGGCAATAAGCGAAAGTCTTTAATATTTCACAATACATTCAGAAATGGAGAAATTTCAAATGGAATCTCTTGAAAACAGATTGCATTATAAATTTAATAATATAGAATATCTCCAAAACGCTTTAACTCATTCTTCTTATGCTAATGAGGTGCGTAACGGTTTTTCTTCAAACGAGAGACTTGAATTTTTGGGTGATTCAGTTCTTTCTGTCATTGTTTCGGAATATATATACACACATTTTCCAAATATGCCAGAGGGTGAACTTACACGACTTAGGGCGTCTTTGGTTTGTGAAAAAGCATTATGTGCCTTTTCGCGCGAACTTCATTTAGGCGATGACCTTAAACTGGGCAAAGGCGAGGAACGATGCGGCGGCAGAGAACGCGATTCTATACTTGCCGATGCCTTTGAAGCAGTTTTGGCGGCTATTTTCCTTGACGGGGGTATGGAACCTGCTAAAAAGCATATAATGCGCTTTGTTCTCAGAGACGTTAAACATACCTCGGACGAGTCCTTCAAGGATTATAAAACCACTCTTCAGGAAATCATTCAGCGCAACCCCGAAGAATCGGTTACCTATATTTTAACCGATGCTATTGGACCAGACCACGATAAACGGTTTACAGTGGAAGTTCGCCTTAATTCCAATACCATTGGAATGGGTTGCGGAAAGAGTAAAAAACAGGCTGAACAAATGGCTGCGAAACAAGCATTGGAACTTATGGGTGAAAAGGTATGAGCGCTAAACACGCAAATATTTCGATTTTTGTTCCGCATATCGGCTGTCCAAATATGTGCAGTTTTTGTAATCAGCGCCACATAACGGGACGCTTTACTGCGCCTTCGAAATCGGATGTTTCACTTGCTGTTAAAACTGCGCAATCATCGGCAAATTATGACCCTAAGAACACCGAAATTGCTTTTTTTGGTGGTAGTTTCACCGCGATAAACCGCGCCTATATGGTGCGATTACTTAGCGCTGCTTCACGTTTTGTTGAAGAAGGCGTCGTCAGCGGAATAAGAATTTCTACCCGTCCTGATGCTATCAATGACGAAATTTTAGATGTGCTTGAAAAATACCATGTCACTTCTATAGAACTTGGTGCGCAAAGTCTCAATGATACTGTTCTCAGCAAAAATAATCGCGGCCATTCTGTACAAGATGTTATTGATGCTTCTAAACTTATTAAATCGCGTGGCTTTTCTTTGGGACTGCAGATGATGACAGGACTTTATTATGACAGTGATGAACTCGCCGTAAAGACAGCAGAAAAAATCATTGAACTGGCCCCCGATACAGTAAGAATATATCCTACTATTGTTTTGAAAGATACTGACCTTGCTGCGCTTTATGCCGATAAAAAGTATACGCCCCAAACACTCGAAGAGGCTGTTGAACTTGCCTCCAAATTGCTTTTGATGTTTGAAAAGGCAGGAATAAAGGTTATTAGACTGGGACTTCATACTATTGAAAACGATGCCTATATCGCAGGACCCTGGCATCCTGCGTTTAGCGAACTGTGTCAGTCGAGAGTATTTTTTGAATCGGCACTTTCGTTGCTGAACAAACTGCCCATAGGCAAATATAATTTAATTGTAAGTAATAACGCCATTTCCAAGATGATTGGTCAGAAGCGTTCAAATATTATACATCTTGCTCGACAGGGATATGATTGTACCGTATCCGGCAACATTCTACTGGGCAATTATGAGATAATTGTAGAAAGGAGATAATTACCGTGCTTTTAACTTCTATACAAATTCAAGGATTTAAGTCTTTTGCAGATAAAACTGTTTTGAAGTTCGGTCGTGGTATTACTGCGGTTGTTGGTCCTAACGGGAGCGGAAAGAGCAATATTTCCGATGCTGTTCGTTGGGTTCTGGGAGAACAGTCTACCAAAAGTCTGCGCGGACAGTCTATGGAAGATGTTATTTTTGACGGTACTGATTCTCGCCGTCCTCACGGTTTTTGTGAGGTGACATTAAATATTGATAACAGCGACAGAACACTGAATTTTGATAATGACTCTGTTTCGATAACCCGCCGTTTTTATCGTTCTCATGAAAGCGAATATCTTATAAATAATGTTTCGGTTCGTCTTAAAGATGTTCATGAACTGTTTATGGATACCGGTCTTGGTCGAGATGGGTATTCTATGATTGGACAAGGCCGTATCGACAGTATTATCAGCACTAAATCCGGCGAAAGACGCGATATTTTTGAAGAGGCTTCGGGCATTTCAAAATACCGTTACAGAAAAACCGAATCTGAACGTAAACTTCTTGCAGCAGAAGATAATCTGTTACGTCTTAAGGATATTCTCAGCGAACTTGAGTCCCGTGTGGGTCCACTTGCAGAACAGAGTCGAAAAGCGGAATTATTTCTTGAGTATGCACAGACTAAAAAGGAACTGGAAATTGGTCTATGGCTTTATACGCTTAATAATTCAAAGGATGCACTACGTGCTCAGGAAAGTAAAATCGCAGCGGCTCAACTTCGTTATCGTGAGATTGAGGATGCTCTCAGTGAATTTGATGCAAAAGCAGAGCAAAATACTGCAGAATTCACAAGAATTACCGCAGAAATTGAAATACTTCGCTCCGATATTGCCGTTTCAAATGAGGAAATTGCAAAACTGGAGGGTAATATTGCCGTTATTTCTAACGATATTCAGCACAATAATGAGGATATTGAACGATTAAAGGGCGAAAAGGTGCGTATTGGATTAAACGATGCCACCGCTCGTGAAGAAATAAACGCTAAAATGTCGCAGTCGAAAGCAAAGGAAGAAGCGGCAGAAAGTCTCAAAGTTAGACTTTCCCAATTGGAAAAAGAACTTTCCGAACTTGTTTCAAACAGTGAAACCATTTCGCGAAAAATAGAAGAACAGGTTAAATATCTTAATGCTCTTTCTGCTGAAAGTTCAGACAGACGCGTTGAAATGATGACGGCAAATACTTCTATAGCCGAAATTACTTCCAGGGCGGCAATTGTTGACTCAATTATTGAGCAAAATAAGGTTGAACTTGAATCTTTGCGTTCTGATTTCAAGGACACAGAAGGTTTGCTTGAAAACGCCGAACAGATTATTACTTCATCATCAAATTCTTTGAAGGGTTATGAACTGCGTCTTGCTAACCGTCAGCAGACTTACGACGAATTACAGAAAAAATCGGATGAGGTGCGCCTTGATATTGAGGCAAAACGCCGTCAGGTTCAGATATTGCAGGATCTCGAAAATAATATGTCGGGATTCTCTCACTCGGTTAAAACTGTTATGAACTATGCCGAAACGGGTGCTTTGCGTGGAATACACGGTCCTGTTTCAAAATTGATAACTGTTGATAAAGAATATACTGTTGCTATTGAAACGGCTCTCGGTAACGCTATTCAGAACATTATTGTTGATACTGAAACAAACGCAAAACAGGCAATCACTCACCTTAAGACAAATAAGGCGGGTCGTGCAACTTTTTTACCCATTTCTTCAATTAAATCGAGAGAGTTCAAAGAAAACGGATTTGAAGATATCGACGGTTATGTGGGTATTGCTTCCGATCTTGTTACCGCCGATAGCAAGTATAGCGAGATTATTAAATACCTTTTGGGAGGTACCGTTATAACCGACAGTATTGATAGTGCTGTTACACTTGCTAAAAAGTACAACTATCGCATTAAGGTGGTATCTTTAGACGGTCAGGTAGTAAATGCCGGTGGTTCGCTCACCGGTGGTTCGCTTGTTAAACAGGCAGGACTTCTCAGCCGTGGTGCCGATATTAAGCGTATAAACGAGGAAATTTCAAAACTTACTGCTGAAGGTGGAAAAGTATCTGCTGAACTTGAAAACGCCACTATCGCTGTTGCTGCGGTAAGCGCGGACATTTCAGCTGTTAAGGCCGATCTTACAACTGCAAATGAGGATAAGATAAGAATTCTTGCAGAGTTGAAGCGTTTGCAGGATCTTATTGATAATCTACTTTCTGCTATTTCTTCTCTGGAAAGTGAAAAGGAAGACGGCGTACAGAAAATTGCAGCACTGAAAGAAACTGTTGCTGTTGCCGCAACCGCTATTGCAGAAATTGATGCGAAGAAAACCGCCGTACAGAGTGAGATAGACAGTATGACGGGCGGCAGAGACGGTATTTCCGATAAGCGTGAGGCGCTTACCGGCGATATAACATCGTTAAAACTTGAAATTGTTGATAAGCAAAAGGACGCTCAGGCTCTGCTTCTCAATGCTAAGGAACTTGAACTTTCCATTTCGGATAGGGCTCAGCGTATCGTTGAAATCAATGCCGAAATTTCTGCAGTTATGTTTAAGAATGATCAACTTTCTGCCGATGCCGATGCCAACAGAGATGAAATTGAGAATCTTAAGCTAAAAATTGACGAATCTAATAATAAGATCAATGATCTTATGAATTTGCGCAACGATACCGAAAAGGCGGGGGTTGAACTGCGTTCCGGAGAACGCGAACGTACTCTTGAACGCGAGAAAATAGGTGGGGAATTGGCAAGACTTTGCGAACGCAAGGAGATTATGGTCAAAGAATATGACGATGTTATCCGCCGCCTTTATGATGAATATCAACTTACCAAGACAGAGGCCGAACAGATTGGTATTGAGATCGATAAGCCTAATGAAGCAAAAAAATCATTGGTCGAAATCAAATCCAAAATCAGATCTCTCGGTAATGTAAATGTATCTGCTATTGAGGAGTATAAGGAAGTCAAAGAAAGGTATGACTTCCTTACCGAGCAGGTTGAAGATGTTGAAAAGTCTCGTTTGGAACTTCGCAAGATTATCAATCAGTTAACTGTTCAGATGCAGGAAATGTTTACTGTTGGATTTGCTAAAATCAATGAGAACTTTTCTAAATCTTTCCGTGAACTTTTCGGGGGTGGCGATGCTTGTCTTAAACTGACCGACCCTGAAAATATTCTTGAAAGCGGTATTGATATCGAAGCCCGTTTGCCCGGTAAGAATGTCCCAAGTCTTGACGGCCTTTCGGGCGGAGAAAAGGCACTTGTTGCTCTTTCGATATACTTTGCCATTATGCAGGTTAATGCACCTCCGTTCTGTTTCTTGGACGAGGTTGACACCGCACTCGATGATATAAATGTTGATCGTTTCGCCAATTATATGAAACGCTCCGGATTCTCGACGCAGTTCATCTGTGTTACGCATCGCAGAGGAACTATGGAGGCTGCGGATATGCTTTATGGTGTTACTATGCAGGAAAAGGGCGTTACAAAACTTCTTGAACTTAATGTTGCAGAACTTGAAAAGGAACTCTTGAAAAATCAGGGTGCCTGAATGAAAGGAACAAAAATTTACGATGGGATTATTCAGTAAAATTAAAGCAGGTTTGCAAAAGACCAAAAATTCGATCTCGGCAAGTGTCACAAGTCTTGTAAACAGTTTTACTAAGATTGATGAAGAATTGTTTGAAGAACTTGAGGAAATTCTTATTATGTCCGATATCGGTTACGAAACTTCGACTGAAATATGCGATAGGTTGCGTAAAAAAATTAAGGAAACCGGTATAACAGACCCAAAGCAAATTAAATGCCTTATGCGCGATATCATTGTTGATATGCTGGGTGATGACCGTGGTTTGTGTCTTGAAACCAAACCTTCGGTTATTTTGGTAATTGGCGTTAACGGCGTGGGTAAAACAACCTCAATCGGAAAAATTGCCTTAAAACTCAAGAATGAGGGCAAAAAGGTTGTACTTGGTGCTGCCGATACTTTTCGTGCCGCAGCGATTGATCAGTTGGGCATTTGGGCGCAACGTGCCGATGTACCTATGGTAAAGAGTGTTGAAGGCACCGATCCTGCATCTGTGGTTTTCGATACTATTACTTCGGCTAAATCAAAAGGTGCTGATGTAATTATATGTGATACTGCAGGAAGACTCCATAATAAAAAAAATCTTATGGATGAACTTGCAAAAATTTACAGAATCATTCATCGCGAGCTTCCTGATTCATCGCTCGAAACCTTGCTGGTTTTGGATGCTGCAACCGGACAAAATGCCGTTAATCAAGCAAAAGAATTTAAGAATGTTGCTGATATTACCGGTATTGTTCTTACAAAACTTGATGGTACCGCTAAGGGCGGAATAGTAATTCCTATTCACAATGAGTTGAATATACCGGTTAAATTCGTTGGTGTAGGTGAGGGTATTGACGACCTTCAACCCTTTAATGCCGTTGAATTTGCAGACGGTATTTTTGAACTGGAGGAATAACTTGATGAAGGTTTTTATTGCTACAAAAAATCAGAAGAAATTAAAGGAACTTGAAAGAATTTTGATTCCTATGGGTTTTGAGGTGCTTTCGGAGCGAGATCTTGAAAACCCTATTCCCGATGTTATAGAAGATGGTACTACTTTTGAAGAAAATGCTCTTCTAAAGGCTTCGTCGGCTCTTAAGGCCACCGGATATATAAGTGTTGCAGATGATTCGGGTCTTTGTGTTGATTATCTGGATGGTGCTCCCGGCATATTTTCTGCCCGTTACTCCGGTGAGGACGGTAACGATGATGCAAATAACGAAAAACTTTTGAATGCACTTGATGGTGTCCCCGAAGAAAAACGGTCTGCCCGATTTGTTTCGGCGGTTGCATGTGTTTTTCCCGATGGCAGGCAGTTTACCGTTAGAGGAGAGTGTCACGGCAGGATCGCTTTCGGTCTTTCGGGAGAACACGGCTTTGGCTACGATCCGTTATTCATTGGTGAACTCGGTTGTTTTGGAGAACTTACCGATGAACAAAAAGACGGCATTAGTCACCGTGGTCGCGCACTTGTGAAATTCAAGGAAGAACTTAAAAAATATATTTAATTAAAGAGGTCTATTTATGTTAAACAGCAGACAAAGGGCACAACTCCGCGGTCTTGCAAACGGAATTGAAACTATTTTTCAGATTGGTAAAGGTGGTATAAACGAGCAACTCAACCGACAGGTTGATGAGGCTCTTGAGGCTCGCGAATTGATTAAACTTCGCACTTTGGAAACATCTCCCGTATCATCGCGCGAAGCAGCGGACACTGTTGCTGCACAGGTGGGGGCCGATGTTGTTCAGGTTATTGGCTCTCGTTTTATTTTGTACCGTGAAAGCCGCGATAACAAGACTATCAAGTTGGTGAAATAAATGAAGTATACTGCTGTTTTTGGTGGTACCTTTAATCCTTTTCATATCGGTCATTACGAGATATTATCATCGCTATGCAGTAAAGAATGGATTGACAGCGTTTTCGTTATGCCGGACAGGGTTCCGCCGCATAAAGTTTGTGATTATATGCCGTCAGATAATGATAGAATTGCGATGTGCGAAATTGCTTGTACTGATTTTCCAAAGGCAGAACTTTGTCTTATTGAGTTTGAACGGGAAGGGAAGAGTTATACTATAGACAGCATTATGTTGCTGAAGGAGAGATTTCCCGACAGACGGTTTGCCGTTGTTTGCGGTGCTGATATGATTGAAACAATTGATACGTGGCACAATTGGGAAAAATTACTAGCCGAAACAGAATTTATTGTTTTTAACCGTGGAAATTCAAAAGATTTTGATGATATTATAAAATCAAAAGAAAATTTGGGTGCAAGAATTACTGTGATTGAAGAAACAATTACCGATGTTTCTTCAACGATTTTGCGTAAAAAAACCGATATACGTTATATTCCACCTAAAATTTTCAATTATATTTTCAGAAAAGGACTTTATAATGCAAAATTGTGTAACTGATTATTCCGATTATAAAAAACTTCTAAAAGAACGTCTTACCGAAAAACGCTATATTCATTCACTTGCTGTTGCCGATGAATCATATCGACTTGCTGAACTTTACGGTGCAGATGCACAAAAGGCCTATCTTGCCGGTCTTTTACACGATGTTACTAAGAATGCTTCACAAGAAGAACACTTGCATATTTTTGATACCTTTGGTATAATGTTGAACAGTATCGAGTCACAGGCTCAAAAACTGTGGCATGCGATTTCAGGTTCGCTTTATGTGAGATATATACTTAATGTCGATGACGAAGAAATTATTGACGCTATCAGATATCACACAACCGCGAAATCTAATATGTCGCTACTTGCAAAGGTTCTTTATCTTGCTGATTTTACATCTGCCGATCGAGATTATGAAGATGTCGATGTAATGCGTAATCTGGTTAATAAATCTATGAATGATGCATATAGGTATGCACTTTCCTATTCTATTTTGGAACTGGTTGAGTCTGGCAGGGCCGTCCATACTGATACACTTGCCGCGTACAATGAATCTGTTATGAAAGGAAGTAAATAGTTTGGATACTACTTTGATTGTTAAAACAGCGCTAAATGCTTTGAATGAAAAGAAGGCTAAAAATCTGAACGCGCTCAGCGTTGCGGATCTCACCGTTCTGACAGAGTATTTTGTTATTGCTACTGCAACATCTTCCACGCATGTTCGTGCTTTGGCTGATGAAGTTGAAGAGAAGTTAAAGTTGCTGAGAATTGAACCTCATCACATTGAAGGGCGTTCAACAGGTTGGATTGTGCTTGATTACCGATCTGTTATTGTTCATATTTTTACACCCGATCAAAGAGAATTTTATAATCTCGATAGGATGTGGAGCGATGCTACCGCTTTGGATCTTACTGAAATTTTGGATACACCTGAGGGAGATTGATTATGAGATATAATTATACTGAAATTGAAAAAAAATGGCAGGAAATATGGGATAGGGAAAAAACTTTTGCTGCAAAAAATGATTTTACCCTCCCTAAATTTTACGGACTTGTTGAATTTCCTTATCCTTCCGGTCAGGGACTTCATGTGGGTCATCCCCGTTCTTATACTGCTATCGATATAGTTTGCCGCAAAAAACGTTTGCAGGGATATAACGTTCTTTATCCTATGGGTTGGGATGCATTTGGTCTGCCTACAGAAAATTATGCTA
>JAZOBW010000073.1:0-10314 GCA_045596185.1 Acutalibacteraceae bacterium
CCTCGTCTATGATGTAAACGCGGTATTTTGCTACGGCAGGTGTAAAGGATACCTGTTCGCGCAGTTCGCGTATGCTGTCAACACCGTTATTTGAAGCGGCGTCTATCTCGGTTATATCGGTGACCGAATCTTCGGCTATGGCACGGCACATTTCACATTCGCCACAGGGGTCGCCGTTTACGGGGTTAAGGCAGTTGATAGCCTTGGCAAGAATTTTTGCACAACTTGTTTTACCCGTACCGCGTGTGCCGGTAAAAAGGTAGGCGTGTACCGGTTTGCCCGAACTAAGTTCATTTTTGAGCGTTTGGGTTATGTGGTCCTGACCTACCACCTGCGAAAAGGTAGTAGGGCGGTACTTACGGTATAAAGCCTGATATGCCATAGATATTCCCCCTTTATTTCAAAAAAACTTGCATACCGAATCGCACGAACGAGCCGATTGACTGCGGCGCACAGGAATAACCGCTTAATGCTGCTCGGTTCCCCGCCTGACATGGTTCACAGCTTCCCGTCGCACAGGACCCGCTCATTCGCACGATTCGATACGCAAGTTAAAAAACTTTGCTATGCATCTATTATAAATGATTTTTTCAATATTTACAATACCCAAAAACGATAAAATGTTGAAAATTTTTAATAATGTTGTTATAATTATATTGTATATTGTATTTTGCATAGTGAAAAATTGCGCAAAAATGGCATGAAAGGTGCCGTAATAAGCGCATATTAAGGACGGTGAGCAAGGATGAACAGTGAAAAATGGGATATACTTACGGCGGACGGGCATCCCACCGGCAGAACGACCCTTCGCGGAAAATGTGTTTTGAAAAACGGTGAATACCATCTTGTCGTTCATATATGGATTGTTTCACAAAACGGCAGATTTTTGATTCAGCGTCGTTCAGATGATAAAAAACTTATGCCGGGCGAGTGGGCTGCTACCGGTGGCGCCGCAATAGCAGGGGAAAGTTCTTTTGAGGCTGCCAGTAGGGAACTTTATGAAGAGCTGGGAATAACTTCCGATAGTGACACCCTTACCCGACTGTGTCGGATGAAGAGAAGAAATTCTCTGCTGGATATCTGGGTGATAACCGTGGATACACCCGCTGAACAATTGACCTTGCAGAAGAGCGAGGTAGCCGAGGTAAAATGGATAGACCGTAAAGATCTTGAACAGATGATATCGTCCGGAAAATTCCATAACTATGGCAAGGAATATTTTGAAACCGTTTTCGGACAAATTGAAGAACACAGGAGAGCCGTTGTATGAGCGAAGAAATGAAGAAAAAAAGTTGCAGTGGTTGCAAGGCATATCTGTTTGAGGAAGACGATGTGGTATGCTGCCCTATATGCGGTGCACCCCATCATAGGGAATGTTGGAATGCTTTGGGCGATTGTGCACTGAACGAGTATCACGGAACCGAAAATCAATATAAAAATGTTGTCGGAGAGGAACCTCAACCCACTTCTGATTTTGAAGATGAATATACCACCTGTGCTTTTTGTAAAGAGCGTTATCCCAAGGATGAAAAGATATGCCCTAAATGCTCAATGCCTTCACAGACAAAAGCAGGAGTGAAATTCATTTCATTCGACTTTCTCGGCGGCGTTCCTGCTGACCTTGATTTGGGAAAGGGCGTTACCGCAGACGAGGCAAAGCGTTTTGTTTTCACAAACACCCAGCGTTATATTCCAAGATTTGCAAAATTTGCATCGGGTTTCAAAAGTTCGTGGAACTGGCTTGCATTTTTGTTTCCAGGTGTATGGATGCTTTCAAGAAAAATGTATAAAAGCGGAATAATTGTAACGGCTGCATCGGTTATATGCACACTGCTTACCATTCCAATGGCGATGGAACTGGAAAGTATGTCACCGCAGAACACTACTGATTTTCTGCGCTTTATGTATGAAACATTGCCTAATATGGATACCGTGGCATTGATGCTTTCTTATATCGGCGCAACTGCCTATACCGCACTTCGTATCCTTATCGGTATATTTGGCGATAATTTATATTACCGCCACACGATAAACACCGTAAGCCGTATCAAACAGAGCAGTGATGATGCTTCGGTGGAGTACGAAAAGCACGGTGGCGTAAATCTTATGGCGGCACTTATCGGCTATCTTGCTGTGTCCTATTTGCCGCAACTTTTGCTGATATTCACATAAAAGGAGTTGTTATTTATGAATAAAAATATTTGTCCCAGATGTCAAACCGAAAACGAACCTGAATATCTTTATTGTAAAAACTGCGGTGTATCGCTTGAACAGCAACCCGAAATTCAGCAACCCGAAGTGCAGCGTCCGGTTGCAAATCCCTATGCACCGCCAACATATACTGCGCCGCAGCAACCTGTATACACCGCACCGCAACAACCCATATATGCTGCACCGCAACCGACAAATGAATATATTGCAGGCGATGAAAGTATAGAGGGTATTCCCGTAAACGATATGTCGACGTTTGTCGGCAAGAAGGCAAATTCGATAATCCCGAAGTTTTTGCGTATGCAACTGTTCAATAATAAGGTCAACTGGTGTTGGCCGGCTGCTGTTTGGGGTTTCTTTTTGGGTCCGCTTGGTGCCGCAGTTTGGTTTATGTATCGCAAGATGTATAAATTGGCATTTATTTTTGCCGCTATTGGCATTATCGTTTCGGCAGGCAGCACATTGATTGCTCCCGAAGCAACCGGCGAATTATCTTATGAAAACGGCGAAACTTTCGTGGATTCGTTCTTTGCGTTCCTTGAAGACGAAACTCCGCAAACCGCCACCGAAAAGTTGGTTACTTTCTTCGAGGATATAATATATATGGCATCTGCAGTAGTAGCGGGACTGTTTGGCTTGTATTGGTATAAGCAGAACGCCGTAAATAAAATATACTCATACCGGGCATCTAATCCCGATCCCAGATACTATCCGTTTGCTCTGTGTTCAATGGGCGGAACATCGGTGGGTTTTGCAATACTGTTGGTGATAGGTTCCTTTATTATTGAAGAACTAATCGTTCAAATGGTTTCTTTCATAATATATTAAATTTGCTAGTACTTAACAAAGTTATAGTGTAAAATTCCTATTTCAAAATATTAAGGAGGAAATGAAGTGAAGATCAGGAAGGCGATAATTCCCGCAGCGGGTCTTGGAACCCGTGTACTTCCCGCATCAAAGGCGTTGCCTAAAGAAATGTTACCCATAGTTGATAAACCGGCAATTCAGTATATAGTAGAGGAAGCCGTTGCGGCAGGTATAACCGATATTCTTATAATAACCAACCGCGGTAAAGGTGTTATCGAAGACCATTTCGACCATTCTATTGAACTGGAACATATGCTTGAAAAGCGCGGCAACACCGAAATGCTTAAAACATTACAGGATACCGCAAACCTTGCAAATATTTATTATATCCGTCAGCGTGTTACCCGTGGCTTGGGCGATGCGGTACTTCGTGCCCGTGAATTTGTAGGGGACGAACCTTTTGCCGTTCTTTACGGCGACGATGTTATAATAGGTCAAACGCCTGCCATAGGCGAACTTACAAGCGCCTATGAAAAGTACGGTAAGAGTGTTGTCGGTATTAAAGAGGTTAGCGATGAACTGCTTGTAAAATACAGTTCTCTTAATGTAACCCCCCTTGAAGATAAGATATTTGCCGTATCAGATATGATAGAAAAGCCCACACTGGATAAAAAGATGTCTAACTATTCGGTTTTGGGCAGATGTGTTCTTGATAGCGAGATATTTGATATACTTGAAAAAATACCGCTGGGCGTTGGCGGTGAACTTCAACTTACCGATGCTATGCGTGATCTCTCCCGTAAATACGGTATGATAGGCGTCGATTTTTCAGGTGTCCGTTATGATATGGGTAATAAACTTGGTATACTTAAGGCAAATATTGAGGTTGGCATAAATCATCCCGAAATCGGCGAAGATCTGAAGGAATATATAAAAGAACTGGCAGCGCAACTTTAATAATGAAAAAATACACCACGATTTATTTTGATTTGGATAATACCCTCCTCGATTTTCATAAGAGTGAATATAAAGCGATAAAAGCCCTTCTTGAACTGCACGGTCTGCCATCTGGTGACTATCAGGCAAAACTTTATTCTGATATAAATCGGGAATACTGGGAACGGTTTGAGCGCGGTGAGATTAAGAAAGAGGATATCTTCGTAAATCGCTTTGAAACACTGCTTAATAAACTCGGTGCCAAAGGTAATATTCAAAAGATGTCTGAAGATTACTTTTCAATACTTTCAAAGTGTCACGATGTTATGGACGGTGCCGAAGAAATACTTCGGTGGATAAAGGGTAGGGGATACACCGTTTGTGCTACTACTAACGGTGTTGCACTTACACAGTATCGTCGTATAGAAGAATCGGGCATTGGTGAATATTTTGATTTTATATGTGTTTCGGAGGATGCAGGTCATCAAAAACCCGAAAAGGAATATTTTGATTATGTACTGTTCCACACTGCCGAAAAAGATAAAAGCAGAATACTTATAATCGGCGATTCTATGAGTTCTGATATACTGGGCGGAATAAATGCAGGTATCGATACCTGCTGGTACAATCCAAACGGTAAATCCGTCACCCATATCCCCACCTACGAAATATCCACCCTCGAACAGTTAAAGTATATATTATAATGTATATATAATAATTATAATCATAATTATAGTCGAATCGGGTTCCTATAAAAGCCCTCCTTACCCAAATCCCTATGATAATTTTTTCCTATACAAGCCCCCCTTGCCTAAAGGAGGGTGGCAGCCGAAGGCTGACGGGAGGATATTTGGAGGGGGTCCACTTGCGGTGGGAGGATATTTATCGGCACATATATCAACAAAGCGACCACACCTCAAAATATTTTCCGGTCTTTTTGTTTCGCAAAAAATTCGGCCCCCTTTAGGCAAGGGGGCCTTTTATTATTTCTGACTTTTGGGTCTGATTTCCAACATACGGAATAATAGAAAACATCAAAAAGATAATACTTTTTGCTATTTACTGAAATTGACAAATTGTGTATAATGTATTCTGATATTGGAGTAGTGTTTCTTACTATGCCTACTCGCCGTGACGTGTTCACGTCTTGTATGGGACAAAACCGTCACATTTACATATATAAAGTATTTTTACTCTCCAGAGCGAATATATTAACGAAAGGTTGTAGAAAAATGAAAAAGTTTTCTAAATTGCTCGCGATTGTACTCACGGTGGTGATAACTGTATCTACCGTGCTGTCGGTGCCGTTTTCTGTCGTCGCACAGACCGACCCGGTAAATTTTGTCCCCCTCTGGGCGGATACCTATGCCGTGCTTAACGGTGACGGTTATACCGTATCTTCAACAGAAAAAGCACGTCAGTATGACTATGGCACTACCGGTGCGCTATCTTCTAACCACTATCTTGTCGGCGGTATCGGTGGTCGTCATGTAACGCGTCTCACCAATAACTCTGGTATACTTCAGACGGCTGACGATATTGTCGCTAACGGCTTTAAGAACGTTTACGACGGTACAGACGGTGACTATTCACAGTGCCTGCCCTACGTAACCTTCTACCTTATCGCACCCGAGGATGGATATTATGATTTCAACATCGCTTACAACGGTGAAGGCTTTGGCAATAAAGGCGGATATAATATTGTTTATTCGGTAAACGATAAATATGCATTTAAGGGTACAACAAGAACTACAACAGCGAATACCTATCATATTGACGAAAACCGTGTAAAGCTTGCCAAGGGTATGAACTTTATCCGTGTTATAACCGTAACTGCCGATCAGGCAGGCAACGGAAGTCTTTGGTGTAACATCCATGCCGCTTGGGTTGACCCCCGTCTTGAGGGTGTTAAGAAGACTGATGCTACAGTCAAGAGTATCAACAACCTGCGTACCACATCTAAGTATAAGGCTTGGGGTTATAAGGTTGGTACAGTCGCTACCGACGTTTCGGGCGGCAGCCTTGACGGTAAGGTATACGACGTTTCCTATTTCTCCGAAACCAACGTATCCAGCTGGGCACCGAGTTCTACCGACTATCAAAGCCTGAATACTTCGATATTTAGTGAAAATGTCACATACACCGAAAGCGGTACAACCGAGGTTCGTGGTACGGCAAGCACCAAATATCCCCGCTTTTCAAGAACTATTTATGCTCCTATGGACGGCTATTACGATATCCGTATGCAGGCATACGGTATGTCGTCAAGCAGTGTTACCACACTGACCTTCCCGCTTATTGTAAACGGTGAGGTTTACCTTAAAACAAATAAGTTTACCGATGCAGGTGATGCAGATTACACTGCAGCCGTTAACCACAGTGTATACCTTAATGCGGGTAAAAACGTTGTAACCTTCTTTGCACCCTACGGTTTTTCCAGTGGTTGGTGCAACATAAGCACCTTGCAGATTTCGGGTCTGCTTACCGATTCTTCCCCCGCCAATCAGCTCGACCCCAAGAATATGACGGGCGAGCCCAAGGCGCCCACCTTTACAGCGCCTACCTCGGCTGAAACCTCTACCGATTCGGGCTATATCTATGCTTCTGATATAGCAAACTGGAACGGTATTGACGTACGTTCAACCACTAACCCGAGAGACGGTTATAACGAACTTCATAGGGATGATGAATACCAACGCGCAACCACAAACTTTACTACCACAGGCGGTGTCGGCGGTCTTAATGAGGTTGCAAAATACGTAAGAGATTTGCAGACCTTAGAGTCTATCCAGACCGACGGCTTCCTTAATAAAACACGTATGCCCTACGTAACATATCAGCTAAACGTACCCACTGCGGGCGATTACGATATTGAAACGGTATACAGTGTAGCGCTTCTCGAACCCTATTCTTATGAAAACTACTTTGCTGTTGTTTCTGCAAATGATAAGCAGTATGAAAAGGCATACTTCAGCCACTACGAAAATTGCTATCACTGCGATAAAGAGGGTGGCACCTACACAGGCAACGGCGGAACAGATTTCCACCATTCAAAATCTACCGTAAGGGTACATCTTGAAGCGGGAAGAAACATTATCCGTGTAATACTCGCCGTAGGCGAAACCGCACCGATGATGTCCTGGGCAAACTTCGAGGCTATAAGGCTTAAGGGTCCCTCGGTAGTTACCGCTCTTGATTCCCCCACTGTAACGGTTAACCCCGCAACACAGGGAACACTTGCAAGATATCAGACCAGTAATATGACCGAAACCGACTATGAAGGCTATTCTGTAACCGATATTGTCGGCGCAAAGAAGGTATCTGGTCATAATATTTCGGGCGCTGCCCAGTACGGTCTTTATGATGAGATAATCTCCATCGGCGATATGGGTGTTTTCCCGAACTTCTCTGTAAAGCTTAATGCCCCCGCAAACGGCTACTACGATATCGACCTTATGATAGATTATGCTAAGAAGTACTATATCGGCAAACATGAGGTCTTTATTGACGGTATAATGTATGACTACTATATGCAGGATACCACAAATCAGCTGTTCGAAAACCGCGCCAACCTTTCTATGTACCTTACCGCAGGTGACCATATTATAACCGTAACCTGTCCTTCAGAATATGAGTATGTATACGGTCAGGAGATATGGACCGACTTCGGTAATATGACCCTTTACGGCGGTCTTACCTACGTTGGCAAGCCCACCACCGACGAGGTTATCAAGCAGCGCGTAAACGTTCAGTGCCTTGAAGCCGAGCAGTTTGCATTTGCTTCAAACGATATCGAGGATACTGCACAGCCCTATACCGCGTCATCTGCTATGTCGGTTATGGGTCGTGGTAACTGGGATAGAGACCATGCGCAGTCTTACAATACACTTACCAAATATTTCGATTCTTCGAATATGCGTTATGTAACCTTTATGGTAGAAGCCCCTGCTAACGGCACCTATGAAATCACTCCGGGTTATTACCTCCATAGTGGTGATACAAGATATTGCATAGATGTCCTTGTAAACGGTAAGGATGTATACAGAACAAACTTTGCCACCCGTGAAAATGCTACGCACAGAAACTACAGATGCTATAACAGCGCCAGCCTTAATGTTGACCTTGTAAAGGGAGTAAACACCATAACACTCCTTCAGGGTGTTCAGGGCAATAATGAAAAGAAATATAATGGTGTTGAATATGGCGGTGATACCTACATCAACTTCGACTATCTTGATATCGACGACGGTCTTGTAGGTATTCCGATTCACCGTGACGATAACTTTAACTATGATTCTAATCAGAAGGTTACCGTTATCAAGGGCGGCGATACAAGCAAGATATATACCTATGGCTACTCCTCTGCTGCTTCATTAGGTGACAAGGCAGATAAGTGGACCCATAACGGAAGCAACCTTACAAATGCCAACAGTTGGATTATTCAGGGTAATCAGTACAGCGGAAAATATTCTACCCTTAAGGCTGACCAGATAACCCTTGGCAACCTTGCTACACAGACCACAACTAACGGCACCACCACCTATGAAGGTATTCCTTATATCTCCTTTACCGTAAAGGCAGATAAGCCCGGTTATTACGACGTTGTTGCTCACTTCCGTCAGGATACTGCAGCTATGACGTACGGCACCTATGACCAGCCGCACTATATTTCCGCAATTGTTGACGGTCAGGCACAGGCTGTAGGCTTCGAAATCGATACCTCTAACGGTCACGATTTCACAGGAAGCAACTTTGTTGATTCCGCTACAAGCGGCGCTAAGTGGTATAGGTCTAACAGAATTGAATTCAGTCCTTACCTTACCGAAGGTGAGCACACAATAGTACTCACAGCCCCCTGCGCACCTTCGTCACCGCTTAACTCGTCCATTACACAGAATGGTGTCACCACTACAATTTCTAATTATTACGGTCTTATGAACTATGGTGACATCGAACTTTTCGGTGGCCTTACGGTTGTAACACCTCAGAATCCCAAGAACGATACATTGCTCACATCTGCTTCTTACCGCCAGAACGTTTTAGAGCAACTTTCTGACCTTGCAGCACAGACTACCGACCTTACAACAGGTAAGAAGATTACTGCTGCTATTGCAAGAGTTCAGGCTTTAACCCTTTCTGGCAACCTTGCAACCGATAAGGTAGCTATCGACAATGCTGCAAAGATTGACAACTACTACGACGATCTTAACGATCCCGAGCCCGAGGCATTCCATAATGCACGCGGTGCGGCATCCTCCGCAGCAATTGCCATCAAGAACGATTACAACTATATCGATCCTCAGGGCAATACAACTATATTCGAGGATTCCACTACTGTTACAAACCTTATTGATACGGCTATAAGAGTAATTCAGCGTACTGAGTATAACGAAGCCGGTACCTATAGCTATAGCGGTACAACCTATGACAGCTATCAGGAATACTTCGATGCAATTCTTGCTAAGCTCAATACCGACGTTATTGCACAGAAGCAGACCGAGTTTGATACCTATAAGGCCAATAAGATTGCTGCTACTAACGCATACGTTGAGGCAAACTACAAGAATCATTCACAGTATCAGAAGATTTTACAGATAGTTGCTGAAATGTATTCAACAACCACCTATGATACTACACAGCCTGTAACCGTATCCGCAAAGCAGGTTGACGCTATTTACCTCACCGTTATGGACGATATCGATCAGATGATTGCCGACTATAATGACTTTGAGGAATATCGTAAGCTTTGCCACGATACCAAGGCACCTGCGGTAAAGGTAACAGGCGATGACCCGAATACCGCCAATGTAGTTGAAACAAACTATGTTGACCCGTACAGTGTTGATGTTGCAATCGGCGATACTCAGGCTGAGATTACCGCCTATGTTTACGACTTTAGTTTGACCCTTGCTGAAAATAAGGCAAAACTTGATGAAATGCTCGCAACACTCGATTCTACCACAACTGCATACCGTACCAACCGCTACTATCAGTCAGGTACTTGGGTACAGTATCAGGTAAAGAGTCAGGTTTCGGCTACAGGTCAGGCATATGTTCGTCTGTTCTTCGAAATTGACAAGAACCTTAACGATTATGAAGATTTCGGTTTCTATTTAAGTTTCAAGGACGATACCTATTCAACACCTACCGATCCTATGAAGATGAGTTTCAAGGGTCTTGAAATCGAAAATATCAAGGCACAGACCGGCAGTGGCGCTTCCACCGCCGCCGAAGGTGACCTTGAAGAAATCGAATACTACTATCCTTATGAGTACGACAGAAGCGGTACGTCTACCCACTTCGTATACGTCTACTTCATAATCCCCGTTGAGATGTTCGGAATCGATTACTACTTCCAGG
>JAZOBW010000074.1:0-3840 GCA_045596185.1 Acutalibacteraceae bacterium
ATTGACAGGGGCTATGATAAGATAGTGGAAAAACTCACCGCCCTTGGTGCAGATATTAAAAGGGTTTCGTATTAAATAGGCAAAGCGAGCGCCAATCTTTTCTGCGCTCGCTTTATTTTTGAAAGGAAGGTTTATCGTGGCAAGGATATATCCGCTTTTCAGCGGCTCAACCGGAAACAGTACATATATATCGGCTTCGGGCAGCTCGGTTCTTATCGATGCAGGCGGTTCCTTCAAAAGCATAAAGGCGGCACTTGAAAACATCGGTGCTTCTCTTGACGAGTTGAGGGCTGTCGCTGTAACACACGAACATTCCGATCATATAAATGGTCTTAAAACACTGCTTAAAAATACATCTTTGCCGCTTATAGGATCTGCCGAAACGCTTGAAGCACTGGCGGCATCGGATAAAATACCGCCAAAAACCAAACTTATCGTTGCAGATGGGACCCCTATAGAGGTAGGTGAACTTGTTGTCGGGCGTTTTGCCACAAGCCATGATTGCAACGGTTCGAGCGGATATACCGTTATTTTGCCGGACGGACGGAAAACAGCGGTATGTACCGACCTTGGCATTATGACCGAGCAGGTGCGCACTGCACTTTACGGTTGTACTGCCGTGCTTATAGAATCCAATCACGATATAGATATGCTTAAACGCGGTCCGTATCCTGCCGTGCTTAAACTTCGTATACTTTCTGATAACGGACACCTTTCAAACAACGCCTGTGCCGTAGAACTTCCCGAACTTCTGAAATCGGGAACCACCCGTATTATTCTGGGTCACATCAGCCGAAACAACAATCTGCCCACCATTGCCCTTGCCAGCGCACGGGCAACCCTTACCGAAGTGGGCGCCGTAAGGGATAGGGACTATATTTTAACTGCGGCTCGGCCGGAAGGTAACGAGGTGACTGTATTTTGATCAAAATAACCATTATTGCACTTGGCAAACTGAAGGAAAAATATCTTCGAGAAGCGGTAGGTGAATACAGCAAACGCCTTTCAAGGTATTGCAGTTTTGATATAATCGAACTGCCGCCCCGACAACTGGATGACTCTCCATCTGAAAAGGAGATAGATGCGGCGCTTGAATCGGAAGCGGCTAATATAGAAAAGCACATTCCGAAGGATGCCTTCGTCTGCGCACTTTGCGTTGAAGGAAAGCAGATGGAAAGCGAGGCTTTTGCACAACTTTTTTCCCGAAATATGTCACAGGGGAAAAATATGTGCTTTATAATAGGTAGTTCGTTCGGCCTTTGCGACAGTGTAAAGCGTAGGGCGGATATGCGGCTTTCGGTGTCCGAAATGACCTTTCCGCATCAACTTTTCAGGGTGATGCTCTGCGAACAGATATATCGGGCGTTCAAAATCTGCGAGGGTTCCCGATACCATAAATAAATATTGTATATACGATAAAAAATGCTTGACCTTTCATAGATAGTATGATATAATGCTACTACCTCTGGAAGGTTCTTTTTTTTTGGAAAAGTTCCGGTTCAACGCAGAAATTCATTATATTGTATTGTGCTTTCCGTCGATGCCGATATATGGTGCCGTCGGTACAATAGATGGGGTTTTGTAATGAGGGAGGCGTTACCTTTTCGGGTTATCCGAAAAAGGCAAAAAATATTTCCGTAAAGCGGGAGGTGCCGTTAATGAGAGTTAAAATCACACTTGCTTGCACCGAATGTAAGCAAAGAAACTACAACACAATGAAAAACAAGAAAAATGACCCTGACAGACTTGAAATGAACAAGTTCTGCAGGTTCTGCAGAAAGCACACCTTGCATAAGGAAACCAAGTAAGGAGGGCAAATGATGAAAACTATTAACAAAGTCTGTTATGTTCTCGCTGCTCTTTTCGGTCTGGCTTCGCTTGTGCTGTTCTTTACCGATTTTGCCACCATCACTTGGGGTGATACTACCGAAACCCTCGTAGGTGCGCATCTCAGTTTTGGCAGCAAGTTAACAATTGCAGATGTAAAATACGATCTGGCTCGTTCCACCGATATTTTCTTCTGTTTCTGCCTGACTGCTATCGGCTTTTTGTTGAGCGCTTTTTCGATAAAGAAGAAGGGTCTGCGTTATGCAGCACCCGGCTTTGGTATCGTAGCAGGTATTTATATGCTTGTTATTGCACTCAGCAGTCCTTGGAAGTTTGTTGATACCCGTGTCAAACCGTTTATAACAGAAAACGGGAGTGCAACTAATGTAGATTACACAGTATTCGTTTTACTTACAGCAATTGCACTGCTTTTGTTCACGGTTTTCGGCGTAGCATATCTTCTTATTGATGATTATCTTGAAGTCAAGAATTCAAAGGGTAAGAAAACAATTCCGCAGCGTATTGTTTCTTTCTTCCGCGATTATAAGAGCGAAGTAAAGAAAATAGTATGGCCCGGCCTTAAGGATGTTGTTAAAAACACCGCTATAGTACTTGTGATGTGCCTTATTGTTGGTGCATTTATCTGGTTGCTTGACTTTGGTCTCGGTAACCTTATCAAGTGGATCCTTGGCGCATAATTTGCGGGAGGTATAGTATGGCTGACAGCAATGAAGCAAAATGGTATGTAGTTCATACCTATTCCGGCTATGAGAACAAGGTCGCGAGCGACCTTGCCACAATGGTTGAAAGTCGCGGTATGCAGGATCTCATTCAGGATATAAAAATCCCTACAGAGACCGTTACCGAGATAAAGGACGATAAAACCCGCGAGGTCGAAAGAAAGATCTTTCCGGGATATGTCCTTATAAAGATGATCGTAACCAACGATTCCTGGTATGTAGTGCGTAATATTCGCGGCTGCACGGGATTTGTCGGTCCGGCATCAAAACCTGTACCGCTTACCGATAGTGAGGTTGCAGCACTCGGCGTTGAAAAGCACAGCGTTGAGGTAGGTTATGAAGTCGGTGATAATGTTAAGATTATCAGCGGTCCGTTGGAAGGCTACGGCGGTGTTGTTAAAACACTTGACCTTGCAAACAAGAACGTTTGTGTAGTTCTTTCGATGTTCGGCAGAGAAACTCCGGTTGAACTTGATCTTGACCAGATCTCTGCTGCAGATTAAAAGTTAATACCCACACTTTTGGTGTGCTTATTAACTCCGGCGTACGGTATACCCCAAGGTAACCGTCAACAGGGTATGCAAACCGTATGTCACGGTGGGAGGAACGGGTAAACGACCGTTCCGCCAAGTGTTATTAACACGGTTACCACGAACTATGGAGGTGCTATTAAAATGGCTCAGAAAATTACAGGTTATATTAAATTACAGATTCCTGCCGGCAAAGCCACTCCGGCTCCCCCGGTTGGTCCTGCACTCGGTCAGCACGGTGTAAACATTATGGCGTTTACCAAGGAGTTTAACGAGAGAACAAAGAATGATGCTGGTCTTATTATCCCGGTTGTTATTACCGTTTATGCAGACCGCTCTTTCAGCTTCATCACAAAGACTCCTCCCGCAGCTGTTCTTATTAAGAAGGCTTGCGGCATTGAGAGTGCTTCCGGCACACCTAACAAAACTAAGGTTGCTAAGATCACCAAAGAGCAGATAAAGAAGATTGCTGAAACAAAAATGCCCGACCTTAACGCAGCTACTATCGAAACAGCTATGAGTATGATAGCTGGTACTGCTCGCAGCATGGGCGTAGAAGTAGTCGATTAATTCTCTCTTGTGGGAGGAAATTTCCGATTTAACCACTTATTGGGAGGTAAATTATGAAACACGGAAAAAAGTATAATGACAGCGCAAAGCTTATCGAAACCGGCAAGCTTTACGATGTAAATGAGGCAGTTGAGGTCGCAATCAAGACCGGCACTGCAAAGTTTGATGAAACT
>JAZOBW010000075.1:0-2522 GCA_045596185.1 Acutalibacteraceae bacterium
TGAGAGGAAGTTTTTATAATGAAAAAAATTTTAGCACTTGTTTTGGCTGCATTTATGCTTTTCTGTTTTGCAGGCTGTAACACTAAAAATGTAAACAGCAATTCTTCTGATGTTGCTGCACCGGTTGTGGAAGATATGAAATATGTCAAGGATAAGGGCACACTTATCGTTGGTATTACCGATTTCGCACCGATGGACTATAAGAATGCAGACGGTGAGTGGATCGGTTTCGACGCCGATATGGCAAAGGCTTTTGCCGAAGAACTCGGCGTTAAGGTAGAATTTGTTGAGATTGATTGGGATAATAAGATTATGGAACTCAACGGTAAGACTATCGACTGCGTATGGAACGGTATGACTCTTGTTGAAGAAGTTAAGGAAGGTATGGAAACTTCCAAGCCCTACTGCAATAATGCTCAGGTTGTTGTTGTTCCTGCAGATAAGGCAGACAAGTACAAGACTGCCGAAGATTGCAAAGACCTTCAATTTGCTGTTGAAGCAGGTTCAGCAGGTAAGGATATGGCGGTAGAATATAAGTTTGATTATACAGAGGTTAAGGATCAAGCAACTGCACTGCTTGAAGTTGCATCCGGAACCTGTGATGCCGCTATCATCGATTCTCTTATGGCAGCAGCAATGGTAGGCGAAGGCACCGGTTATGCCAGTCTTACCTATACTGCTTCGCTTAACAGTGAGGAGTATGGCGTAGGTTTCCGCAAGGGCTCTGATCTTGCAGAAGAACTTAACAAATTTTTTGATAAGTGTAGGGACAACGGATTCCTTCTTCAAACTGCAGAGAACTACAAGATTCAGGCAGCGCTTATTAAATAAAAAAGAAGAGTTTTTAATATCAAAACAGAGAGCACCGTTTTGCGGTGTTCTCTGTTTTCGGCGTAAATACATAGTAAGGATGTTTTAGTTTTGGATATGCTTTCTACTATTGCTCAGCAGTTTCCAACGGTTTTTTCCGCACTTAATGTCGGGTTTATGCAAACTCTTAAATTGTTTTGTGTAACACTGATAGGTGCCATACCGCTCGGACTCATAATTTCTTTTGGCTCTATGGCTAAGTTTAAGCCTTTATCGGGCCTCACAAAGATAATCGTTTGGATCGTTCGTGGATCGCCACTTATGATACAGATGTTAATTGTATATTATTTTCCCGGCCTGGTCTTGGGAAATCCGATTTGGGGCAGTGGCGAAAGCGGAAGATTTGCGGCGGCGTCTGTTGCCTTTATACTGAATTATGCCTGCTATTTTTCCGAAATATATCGAAGTGGTATACAGGGTGTCCCTACCGGTCAGCAGGAAGCGGGTAAAGTGCTCGGCTTATCAAAATCGCAGATATTCTTTAAGGTTACACTTCTTCAGATGATAAAGCGCATTGTGCCGCCGATGTCTAATGAAATTATAACGCTCGTTAAGGATACCTCTTTGGCGCGCATAATCGCTCTGCAGGAAATTATTTGGGCGGGTCAGGCTTTTATGAAAGGCTCTCAAGGCATATCAGGTCAGATTTGGCCCCTATTCTTTACCGGTGTATATTATCTGGCATTCAGCGGTCTGCTCACAATTCTTTTCGGGTATGTGGAAAAGAAACTCAGTTATTTTGAATAAGGAGGCGCGATATGTCAGTACTTGAAGTTAAAGATCTTAAGAAAAACTTCGGAAAAACTCAGGTTCTTAACGGTATTAGTTTTTCCCTTGAAAAAGGCGAAGTTCTTGCAATTATCGGTTCCTCCGGTGGTGGAAAGACCACGCTGTTAAGATGTCTTAATTTTCTTGAACTTGCCGATAGCGGTACAATTTCAATTGACGGTAAAATTATATATGATGGCGAAAATCCGCATATGTTGTCCGAATCCCAAATCAGAAAAAACAGACTGCATTTCGGTTTGGTATTTCAGTCTTTCAATCTTTTTCCGCAGTATAATGTTCTGAAAAATGTTATGCTCGCGCCAACACTCTTAAAGGTTGATAGTGTTGAAAATATTGAATTGAATGCAAAGGCGCTGATAAATAAGGTGGGATTAAGCGATAAAATCGAAAACTATCCTTGTCAACTTTCCGGCGGTCAGCAACAGCGTGTTGCTATTGCCAGAGCACTTGCGATGAACCCAGATATACTTTGTTTTGACGAACCCACCAGCGCTTTGGACCCCGAACTTACGGGTGAAGTATTAAAGGTAATTAAAAATCTTAAAACTTCCGATAGTACAATGATAGTTGTTACTCACGAAATGGATTTTGCAAGAAGTGTTGCCGATAAAGTTATCTTTATGGCAGATGGCATAATCGAAGAAATGGGAACTGCAGAGCAGGTTTTTGATAATCCGATTTCAGAAAAGACCAAGGCTTTTTTGTGCAAAACCGATTTTTGAAAAAAGTAGTTAAATTAACACATTTTTTACTTGATTATTTGAATGGTATATGATATAATATGCCCGTTGCCGCAGAGAGATTGCGGCAGATATGCGCTGATAGCTCAGCTGGATAGAGCATCTGCCTTCTAAGCAGAGGGT
>JAZOBW010000076.1:0-4260 GCA_045596185.1 Acutalibacteraceae bacterium
AGTATGTTGCAGCTGCTTTCCCGTCTGCTTGCGGCAAAACAAACCTTGCAATGCTTATTCCGCCTGAGTACCTTCGTGAAAAGGGTTACAAAATCTGGACCGTTGGCGACGATATTTCCTGGATGAAGATAGGCCCTGATGGCAGACTCTATGCTATCAACCCTGAAAACGGCTTCTTCGGTGTTGCTCCTGGTACAAATGAGCATTCCAACTTTAATGCTCTTGAGAGTACAAAGAAAGATACAATCTTCACAAATGTAGCGCTCGACCTCAACGATAACACAGTTTGGTGGGAAGGTCTTAACAAAAATCTTCCTGAAAATGCACTTGACTGGAAGGGTAATCCTTGGGATCCTGCTAAATTCAACAAGGCAGATAAATCAACCTGTGCAGCTCACCCCAACTCACGCTTTACAGCTCCTGCAGAAAATTGCCCTTGCATTTCTGAGGAATTTAATAAAGGTGCAGGTGTTCCGATTTCTGCTATTATCTTCGGCGGTCGCCGTGCTAAGTGTGCTCCGCTCGTATACCAATCAAAAGATTGGGTTAATGGTGTGTTTGTAGGCTCTGCTATGGCTTCTGAAACAACAGCTGCTGCTGCAGGTGCAGTTGGTGTTGTTCGTCGCGATCCTATGGCTATGCTTCCGTTCTGTGGCTATCATATGGGTGATTACTTTACCCATTGGCTTGAAATGGGTGAAAAACTTGGCGACAAAGCTCCTAAGATTTTCAATGTTAACTGGTTCCGCACCGATGATGATGGTAACTTCGTATGGCCTGGATTTGGCGATAATATGCGTGTTCTAAACTGGATTATTGATCGTTGCGAAGGCAAGGCAGATGCAGTTGAAACCGCAATCGGTTATGTACCGCGTCCCGAAGACATCGATCTTACCGACCTTGATATGGATATGGATACCCTTAAGTCCATTCTTGCTGTTGATAAGGATGTTTGGGAGAAGGAAGCAGCAGAGATTGAAGAACACTACAAGAAGTTCGGCGACAGACTTCCCGAAAAACTTAAAGAACAACTTGCAGGTCTTAAATCCAGACTTGCTGAAATCTAATAACAAAATGGTTTTAAATATCCAACTGCATTTGCAGTTGGATATTTTTATTGTCAAATATTGCAAAAAATGCAATAATATAAAATAGCAAATGAGAGTTGCCAATTTTTTATTAAGGAGAGAAAAATGAAAATGCAAGTTAGGAAAACATTATCATTTATTTTAGCACTTTTGATTATTGTTTCATCATTAAATGGGCTTACTATGGTTGTTTGGGCAGAAGAAAATTCTGTATTGACTCTTGGAGAAACTGTTAATGTTACAGATGATGATGTTACATTCACCTTTACTACTCAACAGTCGGGAAGGTATGTAATTTCTACCGTCGGTCAAACCCTGCTTGGTGCAGAACTCATTAAGCCCGACGGAAATTATGTGACTTCTGCATACAGTAACGCCGAAAACGGAATGGATATCTATTTCAGCGTAGTTTTAGCCGGAAACACAACCTATACCCTCCATATTGCTAACCGAACCTACGGAGCAACTTCAACAAACTATACTTTGTTGGTAAGCAACATTCCTTTTGATGGTGAACTCGCTGTCGGAGCAGAGGTAAAAACAGATAAAGAATTTTCCTACCACTCGTTTTCTCCTTCTGTTAGCGGATATTATTTCTTTTATACTACGGGTATAGAAGATACCTACGGATATCTTTATAACTCCAATGGCGAAGTGATTTATGGGGACGATAATATGTCCTTAGAAAGTAATTACCGTCTTGAATATTATCTTAACGCAGGCGAACAATATATTGTTTACACAAGGGTATACTCGCCGTCAGAAAATATGGATATCGGTGTTTGTGTTGCGCCTTTTGCATCGGTTAAAACAATTGAAGAAAATGAAATTCATACAGTAACCGACAAGTGGGATATATTAACCTTTATTCCTGAAAGAAGCGGTACATATAGGTTTTACTCCACAGGCGAGGAAAATTATGAAACCGAATATTATGGGCAGATATACAATTCTGATTATGAGGTAGTATCATATCGGAACGAAGAACTTTACAGTGATATTCACTTTTATGTTGAATGTGATATGACTGCAGGAGAAACATATTATCTTGATACTACTATGCTGTGGTATTCAGATTACTCACCTGAAACCTATGATGTTACGATATGTGAAATTTCTCCCATCAGTAAACTGACAATAGTTCCCACAGATGGAACGGTCGCAGGAATTAACGAAGATTTGCATTGCGAGCTTATCATTGAACCCGAGGTTCACAAAAGTGAAGAAATAACCTGGTACATTGAGCCTGAGCGTGTAGGAAGAATAGAATACGGCGGTGATTGGGGCGCTTCGATTGAACTTCATTCGCCCGGTATTGCTGAGGTTACCGCCGTGGCAGAAAGCGGCGCAAGTGCGTCTTATACCGTTACCTGTGAGGGAGAACTTCCCGAGCTTGAAACTGGCGTTACAAGCAACGCATATATTGAATATAACAGTGAAATTCATTCTTATTACTTTACTGCCGAGGAAGAGGGGCAATACGGTATTCTGTCAAGAGGCAACCTTGATCTTAAGGTGGCAATTTACGAAATGGATGACATCTATCCTCTCAAAAAAGAAACAGGAAAAGGCGATAAGGATAATTTCAATCTGCAATTTTATAACCTTGAACCGAGAACAAAATATATAGTCGAGGTCACAACCGACTATGCCGAAGATGATTATGATTACCATTCGGGCGAATATGAAATAATGGCATATAAATGCACCGATGAGGTTGAGGGTATAAAATTATCTGTGGGTGACACTTACACGGTTTACACAGACGATGAAGATTATACATTCAGCGCCTCCCTTATTCCCGAAACCGCTAACCAATATGCCCTTGAATATGCTGTGTGGAGTCTTGTGGGAGATGAAATCGGCAATCAGACTGTTTACGGCAGAAGCTTTTCAAGTTATAGGTTTTATGCCGAAGGCACAGCAACGCTTACAGTCAGCGTTTGTGATGGTGAATTTACAGATTCTTGTATTATAACAAGTAAAGAAGTTGGATATAGCGATATAGCGCTTAATGAAATTAAAACTGTTAATGCCAGCGGCCATTACAGCGAGGGTTGGTTCAGGTTCGTTCCCGAAGAGGATGGAGAATATACCTTCTATTCAACGGGAAATGCCGATATTGATATGTACTCAAATGGCGATTACTGCGACTATGATTCGGGATATAATTATAATTTTATGTATACCATAGAGCTTTTTGCCGGAGAAGCATTTTATTTTGAATGTACGCCTTATTCTTATGAAGACCAAGAAAAATATTATGTATCTGTATGTAAGGCTCATAATGCCGAAAGTATTACGATTATTGAGTCTACCTCTAATACAAACGAGGTTTACAGTTATGGACTATTTTATGTTAAAATGGGTAACGGCGGCGCTTATTACGATAGATTTGATGAACTTGTCTGGAGCATAAGCGATAAGAGTATTGCAGAATTTTCTTGGTATTATGATGACGGCTCTGTTGAACTTTACTTCTGCGGTGAGGGCGTAACCACACTTACCGTTACGACACCCGAAGGATTTAGCGATTCTTTCGATATTTACGTAGGAATCGAGCCGCCAGAAGATAGTTCAGGTGATATTGACGGCGATGGTATCGTTGATGCCGATGATTTAACCGAAATGGTTAAAATACTGCTTGGTGAAACCGAATTGGATGAAAGTATGCAGGAGTTGGCAGATGCCAATGGTGATGGTGCTGTTGACCTGTTAGATTTGCTTCGTATGAAGCTGATAATCGCCGGAATGATATAAATTAATTTACTTTTATCTTCTTGTATTCGATACAGACAGCAAAAGGGATGCACATTTTTGTGCATCCCTTTTGCTATTTTAATATTCAATTTATTCACTTCTAAGTGCTACTACAGGGTCTTTCTTTGCGGCACTTCTGGATGGGATTATACCGGACAGCAGGGTAAGCGCAACACTAATCAAAACCAATATAATTGCAATCGGTACGGGTAGAATGGCATTAAGGTTGTTTATGCCCGTAAGGTGGTGCAGAATTATATTTATCGGTATACACAGCAGATATGTGATAATAACGCCAAGCAGTCCTGAAGTAAAGCCTATTATAACGGTTTCGGCATTGAAGAGACGTGATACATTCTTCTTTGATGCACCGATGGCACGAAGGATACCGATTTCTTTTGTTCTTTCCTGA
>JAZOBW010000077.1:0-12391 GCA_045596185.1 Acutalibacteraceae bacterium
GTACCTTATCTGCTGCGGCAAAAGGCTTATTGGGGAAGGGCCAGAGTGTGATAGGTCTTATCATACCAACCTTTATTCCCTGCTTTCTTGCCTCGTTGATAGCATTCTTGGAAACACGGGCTGCAATACCGAAGGCTGCAATGCAGATTTCGGCATCGTCCATCATATATTCTTCATAAAGAGCCTCGTTTTCTTCGATATACTTATATCTTTCAAAACGGTTAAAGTTGAATTTTTCAAGTTCATCGGGTTTAAGGAAAAGAGAGTTAACAATATTGTGTTTACGTTCTAATTTTGTACCTGTTGTTGCCCAGGGTTTATCGATCTGCTCCGAAACCTGAAGATCAAGGCTTACAGGTTCCATCATCTGACCCATTGTGCCGTCTGCCAGAAGCATAGCAGTCATACGGTATTTATCGGCAAGTTCAAAACCTTTAACGGTAAGGTCTGCCATTTCCTGAACACTTGCAGGAGCAAGAACGATCATACGGAAGTCGCCGTGACCGCCTGCCTTGGTAGCCTGAAAATAATCCGACTGTGAAGGCTGAATGCCGCCGAGTCCGGGACCGCCTCTCTGAACATTTACAACAAGCGCCGGAAGGTCTGCACCGGCAAGATATGAAAGGCCCTCGCTCTTAAGTGCAACACCGGGACTTGAGGACGATGTCATAACACGCTTACCGGTGGCCGAAACGCCGTATACCATATTGATTGCAGCAATCTCGCTTTCAGCCTGAAGAAATGTTCCGCCGATTTTGGGCATTCTTTTTGCCATATATGCGGCGATTTCTGTCTGGGGAGTAATCGGGTAACCAAAGTAAAAACGGCAGCCTGCAATTATTGCGGCCTCTGCTATCGCTTCGTTACCCTTCATCAAAACTTTATCTGCCATAACTGATCACCTTTCTACCTTAATAATGCAATCGGGGCACATAGTTGCACAGAATGCACAACCGATACAGTCATCCTCGTTTACTGCCTGTACGGGGTGATGTCCCTTTTTGTTGATTTTGTCCGTTGCAAGAGCAAGTACCTTCTTGGGACACGCATCAACGCAGAGTCCGCAACCCTTGCAAAGGTCGGTCTTGAATGTAAGTTTAGCCATCATATACACTCCTTCACATTTTTGCTTGTAATTTCATCACAAACAGATTATTGATTTTATCTTTAAGCGGTTCGTATAACGGTTCTTCAATGCAGGTGTATGCAATTGGAAGTCCTGTAAGTTCAGAGATTTCCTGTGCATAATCAAGGGAATCAAGAACCGTTTCAGGGGTGGTCTCCACGCCCAGATTTGAATTATTGATAACCGCTGTAAAAGGTATCTTGCACGCCACCTCTATCTCCCGCATAACCTCGATAGCAGACTGTGCGTCACGGGTGAGCGGTCGATATTTACTGGTGACAAAAAGCATCTCGTAATCGTTTTCTTCAAGAATGGCAGGTGCCAATCGGCCCAACACCATCGCTCCCCTATCGTCGCCGCCGATGTCAAGGATACATCGCTGTTCCTTATCGTCAACTATCGAATATATTTCCTGCGGTAGTGCGGGGATATCAAGATTGGTATTAGCATATTCCGAACATATCAGGTGAACACCTGCCTTTTCAAGCATTTGTTCGCTGTCCTTTGTTCTGAAATACGGGTTTACAATGTCCAGATCTGCTATGGTAACACGCTTGAATTTTTGCCTTTCTTCAAGCGCTATATTCACGGCAATATTGGTTTTTCCGCTGCCGTAATGACCGCAGATAATAGTAATCCGTTTTGCCATTTTTTACACTTCCGTTAAAGTTTATTACGCTGTATCTTTCCGCTGGTGGTCTTGGGAAGGCTGTCTCGGAATACGACGATTCTGGGATACTTATAAGGAGCCGTTTTCTTCTTTACATATTCCTGAATTTCCTTTTTAAGTTCATCGGTAGGCTCGGTTCCGTTCACAAGAACTATACTTGCCTTTACCACCTGTCCCCTTACAGGATCAGGTGCAGCGGAAACGCCACATTCAAGAACATAGGGAAGTTCCATTATAACACTTTCGATCTCAAACGGTCCTATGCGATATCCGGACGACTTGATAACATCATCAACTCTGCCTACATACCAGAAGAATCCGTCTTCATCACGCCATGCAGTATCACCGGTATGGTAATAGCCATCACGCCAGGTTTCGGCAGTCTTTTCCTCGTCGCCGTAATAACACCTTGCAAGTCCGCAGGGCAGACCGTCCTTTATATTGATAACTATTTCGCCGGTCTCACCTACAGCAACACTCTTGCCATCGGGGTCTACAAGGTCAACATCGTAAATAGGAGCAGGTTTGCCCATAGAACCAATCTTATGCGGTGCACCCGTAAGATTTCCGATTATCATTGTACTTTCGGTCTGTCCAAAACCTTCAAGTATCTGAAGACCGGTTATCTTTTCGAACTGACGGTAAACTTCGGGATTAAGAGCCTCGCCTGCAGTGGTCATATGCTTTACCGAGGACAGATCATACTGGGAAATATCCTGCTTTACAAGCATTCTGAGCATTGTTGGGGGCGCACAGAAGGTTGTTATATTATGTTTAGCAAACATCGGCAAAATCTCTGCCGCATCGAAACGGTCAAAGTCGTATACAAAAATAGGTGCTTCGCACAACCATTGACCGTAAATCTTACCCCAGGTTGCCTTTGCCCATCCGGTATCTGATATGGTAAAGTGCAGACCATCGGGATCTACATTATGCCAATACTTTGCAGTATGGAAATGACCGAGAGGATACTTATAATTATGTGCGGCAATTTTAGGATAACCGCTTGTGCCCGAAGTGAAATACATCAGCATAAGATCCTCACCGCAAGCAGTTTCTTCGGTACGGTTAAAATGGGTACTGTAGAGGGTATATTCCTCGTCAAAGCTACGCCATCCGTTGCGTTTGCCGTTTACAATAAGTTTGTTTACCACCTGAGGATTGTTCTTAAGAGCGATATCGACCTGATGTGCGGTATCACCATCGGCAGTACAGATAATGGTGTTAACACCTGCTGCCTTGAAACGGTAGTCAAAATCGTGTTCCTGCAACTGATTTGTGGCCGGAATTGCAATAGCGCCCAGTTTATTAAGCGCGATAATAGAAAACCAGAACTGATAATGCCTTTTCAGAACAAGCATTACCCTGTCACCCTTTTTAATGCCGAGCGATTTGAAATAGTTAGCGCACTGATTTGATGCCTTTTTTATGTCCTTGAATGTAAAACAGCGTTCCTCGCCTTCGCGGGATATGTGAAGCATCGCCGTTTTATCAGGATCCTTTTCGGCAAGAGCATCTATCAAATCAAAACCGAAGTTGAATCTTTCGGTATTTTTGAATTTTATCGAAACGGGAGTTCCGTTCTCGTTTTCTTCAATATCTACATATTTTTTGTAAACGCGTTCCTTTTCGTCCTTTTTACGAACCTTTGGAGCTTTCTTTTCGGGTGTTGTTGCCGCAATACCGGTAAGTTCTGGTATCGGATCACCCGTGGGATTGAGAACAATAGCATAGAATCTGCAGTTTTCGCCCTCCACTGCAATCATACCGTGAGGGGTTGAACTGTCATAGTATATGCTGTCTCCGGGGCCGAGAACAACCGAATGTTCGCCAACCTGAACCTTTAAGTGGCCGGAAATTACCAGATCGCACTCCTGACCGGCGTGTGTAGTAAGTTCGATATCTTTGCTCTGTGCCTCTTCGTTATAAACACTTTCAACATAAAGCGGTTCGGCGATACGATTCTTAAAGGCGTATGCAAGGTTATAATATGTCATTCCGTGCGCCTGTTCTATCTTCTGTCCTTTGCCGCTTCTGGTTACCGTGTATGATTTGAGTTTCGGGCTGTAACCCTCAATTATATCGGTAACATCAACATTAAATGCAAGTGCACAACGGTAAATGAAGGCAAAGTTAAGGTCACTTTTGCCCTCTTCACAGTCGATATACTCCTGTGTTGTTACACCCGTTTTTTGTGCCATCTGTTCGATAGTAAGATTTTCAATTTCGCGCAGTTCTTTGATTCTGCCTGCCATTTCCTTGATTTTCAGATCAAGGCCTGTAATCTTTTGCATTTTTACCCTCCGTTCAGGACGATATATCCAATAAAAAGACCCGTCCCAAAGATGTTCTTTGAGACGAGCCGTAAATATACAAACCCGCGGTACCACTCAAATTGCGGAAAATCCGCCACTTCAAGGTCTAACAACCTCTATGCTCTAACGCGGCAGACACGGGAAGGGTCTACTAACCGTACGGCTTTCTTCCTTCCGGCTCAGAAGCTACTTCTGTGGGTCTCCTTTAGCGGCTTGCACCAAACGCCGCCTCTCTGAAAAGGTTGTTCCGCAGAACTCTCCTTCAACGCCTTTCAAAATTTTCTGTAATTATAACACATCTAAGGAATTATGTCAAGCAATATTTGTTGTCAAAGGTACGAAATACAGCGGTTTTTCTGCTCTTTACAACTTATTTCGCTGTATCTTTCCGCTTATTGTCTTGGGCAGACTTTCACGGAATACAACAACTCTGGGATACTTGTAGGGCGCAGTATGGGATTTAACATACTGCTGAATCTCCTTCTTAAGTTCTTCTGTGGGTTCGGTGCCCTTGGTAAGAACGATACTTGCCTTTACCACCTGTCCCCTGATTTCGTCAGGAACGGCCGAAACACCGCATTCAAGAACATAGGGAAGTTCCATAATTACACTCTCGATCTCAAACGGTCCGATGCGGTAACCCGACGATTTGATAACATCGTCAACTCTGCCAACATACCAGAAATAGCCGTCCTCGTCACGCCAGGCAGTATCGCCCGTATGGTACATACCATCGTGCCAGGCATCATTTGTCTTTGCATCGTCAAGATAATATTCTTTGAAAAGGCCGCAAGGTATTTCCTTGTCGGTGTGAATAACTATTTCGCCGACCTCACCTGCGGCAACGGGATTGCCATCGGGATCAACGATATCGATATCAAACTGGGGCGAAGCCTTACCCATAGCACCTATTTTAGGTGTGGTGCCGTAAAGATTAGCGATTGCGAGGGTGGTTTCGGTCTGACCGAAGCCCTCCATTATCTCAAGTCCCGTAGCCTCCTTAAACTGCTTAAAGACCTCGGGATTAAGCGCTTCGCCTGCGGTGGTCATATGATGAATTGAGGACAAATCAACCTTGGAAAGGTCGCCGCGAATCAACATTCTTAACATTGTAGGGGGGGCGCAGAATGTTGTTATATTATATTTAGCAAACATCGGCAAAATATCGTTTTCATCAAAACGGTCAAAATCATATACAAATACCGCGCCTTCGCACAACCATTGACCGTAAAGTTTGCCCCACAAAGATTTGCCCCAACCTGTATCCGAAATAGTAAGGTGAAGACCGTCTCGCTCACAGCAGTGCCAATACTTTGCCGTAACATAATGGCCAAGTGCATAAGTATGCTTGTGTGCAGCCATTTTGGGGTTGCCGGTGGTTCCTGAAGTGAAGAACATAAGGGCGGTATCATCACCTGCAGAGGTATCCGGTGTTCTTACAAATTTTCTGGTAAACAACTTATATTCGGTATCGAAATCGTGCCAACCTTCCTTTTCGCCGCCAACAAGGATAAGGTTTTTTACCTGCGGACATTTGGCAGCTGCGGCCTGTGCTATATCGGCGGTATCGCCGTCGGCAGTACAAACAATTGCCGAAACACCTGCCGAATTATAGCGGTATTCAAAATCGTGTTCTTTAAGTTGATTTGTTGCAGGAATTGCTACTGCACCGAGTTTATGGAGGGCTACCATACAGAACCAGAACTGATAATGCCTTTTCAGAACGAGCATTACCTTGTCGCCCTTTTTGATGCCAAGCGATGTAAAGTAGTTGGCAACCTGATTTGATGCATCTTTAATATCCTTAAATGTAAAACGGCGTTCTGTCCTGTTTACATCAAGGTGAAGCATAGCAAGTTTTTCGGGATATTTTCTTGCGATTTCATCAACTATATCAAAGCCGAAATTAAAGGTATCTGTGTTTTTGAATTTAATTTCCTGAAGTGCACCTTGCTCATCTTCAACAGTATCGATGAACTTTTCGCAGATGAGTTTCTCCGACTTCTTTGCCGACATAACACTCTTGCGGACAACCGGTTCTGCGGTATCCTCGCCCGACATAACAACAGCACAAAAGACACAGTCCTTGCCGTCTACCGCTATCATACCGTGAGGGGTTGACGAATTGTAGTAGATGCTGTCACCCTCGTCAAGAATTTCGGTATGGTTTCCTATCTGCACCTTAAGTCTTCCGCTTAATACAAGGTCAAATTCCTGACCCGAGTGTGTTGTAAGTTGAATGGGTTTATTCTGCTGAGATGCGGAATATTCGTATTTTACCCAATACGGCTCGGCAAGTTTATCCTTAAATTTCGGTGCAAGGTTGGCGATATCGATACCGTCCTCCTTGGCGGTTCCTTGTCCCTGACCTTTACGGGTTACGGTATAACTTGAAAGTTTTGCCGTATGACCTTCAAGAAGTTCGGTAAGTTCTACATCGAATGCAAGGGCACATTTATGAATAAAAGTGAAAGGAATATCCTTCTTACCGCTCTCATAAGCAGCATATTTTTCTTCGCTGACTTCGGTTTTTTCGGCCATCTGGGCAACGCTCCAACCCATAATGTCGCGCATCTCCTTAATTCGAAATGCCACTTCCGAAAGTTGAGTTAAGGTTTTGTTGGTTTCCATTACTATTCCTCCTTAAAAAAATAAATAAACCCGTCTCAAAGAAACTTTGAGACGGGTGAAAAAACACTCGCGGTACCACTCAAATTGCGGAAAATTCCGCCACTTCAAGGTCTAACAACCTCTATGCTCTAACGCGGCAGACACGGGAGAAGCCTACTGTAATTTTCAGCCCTCCGGCTCGGAAGTGATAGGTTGATTTGAAAATTGCAATATCGGTTCACAGCAACCACCGACTCTCTGAAATTGAAGATTCAAAACCGTCTTCGTCATAGCCTTTATAAATTTTTTATGATTATAGCACGGTAAAAATTATTTGTCAATAGTTTTTTCAACTTTTTTTGCTGTTATATTTTTCAAAGGTATAATCGATTATATCCTTATCTACATTTTCATCAAATTTTCTGGCGAAAAGCATATCTGTATTATCCAGAATATCTTTATCTTCCATTATCAGTGTATGCGGTGAAGAACCGACGTTGTTAATACGGTCGATATACCGCATATGGCCGTCCCAGGAAGGTTCGGGGACATATACCTGTGACGCAAAGGGCGAATTGAATATAACCGTTCCTAAAAACATTTCGTCTGCGCATACGGTATAACGGGTAAGTTTTCTTATAAATCGCTTTTTTGATACAATGTACCTTGCGCAATCGCCGGTTACGGAGAACCAGTTTGCCGTCTTTACAACCTTTATATCCCCGTATTTTTTAAGGCGGTTTACATTCAGTTTGTTGTTTAGTATATCGGAAAGATTGGCTGCAACACGGGTTAAAATATTCTTCTCATTATAACCGGTAAAAAATGTATACTTATTCAGCCGCCACATATGCTTTTCTGCCCAGCCCACCTGCAAAAACTGTCTATCGGGATTTTTATCAAAAAATGCATGGATATATTCTTGACTTTTTATCGGCAGATCAACGCCCGAAAGCAGATGCACATAATCATAGTCATCGGTCTTGACAGCCGAGGAAAGCAAAAGCATTTCACAGTCTACCTGTGTTGAATGTCCCCAACGGACATCAAGCCTTTTGGTTATGAAAAGGTTACCCTTTTTCACAAGTTTTTTCATCTCGTCAAAAGGCGGATGCTGCACCTTTTTATCTATATGCAAAAAGATATCGTTGCGTTCGTGGTCAAGCATTGATATGAGTCGGGAAAGGGTATAAAAATTATTATGCGCTATTACAAGATATGCGTGTTTCCCAGCCATAGCAATGCCTCCTTTGCTAAATTTCTGCTATTCTTTTTGCGATACGCTCTGCGGCGTGTCCGTCCTCATAAGAACCCACATGGGATAAAAAGTCGGTTATTTTTTTATTGTATTCGCCGTCCTCAAACTGTAAAACCGCAGATTCAAGTTCAGCGTTGGATATCGTTACACAAAACGGCAATGACTTTATATCAAAATAAAGTCCGCGCTCGTTTGCAAGGTAATCTTCAATATCGGGCGCATATAAAAAGCAGGGCTTACCCGCAACTGCTGCATCAAACATACAAGACGAATAATCGGTAATAAGCGCATCACAGCCCGCAAGAAGTATCTGCATATCGCTGTACTTTGTGCCGTTTTTAAGCCAATCAGGAAGTTGCGAAGCATCTGTTGAATCGATAACATTGGGATGGTATCTGTATATAACGGTCCATTCTCCCGAAAAGCGTTTTTCAAATGTTTTTTTAAGAGCCGCATAATCAAGACCCAAATCGTTTGCTTTATAGTCTTTGCGGAATGTAGGCGCATAGAGCAGTATTTTATTGTTTTCGGGTATGCCCAGTTCGTTACAAAGTTTTTGCCGTGCTGTGCTGTTTTCGAAGAAAATATCACATCTGGGCGTTCCGCTGCCGAATATTTCGCCATCGTACCAGAAAGCACTGCGAAAAATATCGGTACTGAAATCGCAACCGGATATAAGCAAATCTATATTTGCAGAATCTCTCTTTGCGTTTTCTATATAAGATTCGGGCAGATTAGCATCGCCCTCTATTTTCTTAAGTCGCAGAGAACTGTGCCAGGTCTGTATATAATACTGCCCTTTTCGCTTTTTGAACATAAGCGCAGGTGCCATACGGCAGTTGCATATTATAATATGTGCGGTATGTATTTCTTTAAGATATTTTAAGGAAAAATAGCGAAGTGTGCGAATACCTGCAGGTATATCATCGGGTATTTTTGCATCCTCGTTGAATATCCAAACAATATCATATTTATCAGGATAATTTTTAGCAAGATATTCCGCTATATACTTGGGATTACATCCGTATGATTTAAGGTTATCGCTCCAGCAAACTATCTTGTTTTTCTTTATGGGCAACAATCTGAAAAGGGCGATATAAGCCTTTAACCGCAACTTTTTAATTAAAGAAAACACTGTTTTTCACCCTTTTATTTTTTGGATTATTTTCTGTATTGGTTCAAATTCGTTTCGTGCAACCCATTTTTTTATGCCCTTTGTACCGAAACACAAACATAAGATGTAAAACTTATCATATTTATTAGAAATTTTCATCATTTCCTTGCGATATTTTTTAATCATATCTATCGCCTGTGCCTGAACTGCGGTATCGAGAAATATTTCTTCACATACCTTGCGTCTAAGGTACGAAAAGAAACTTTTTTGTGAAAGGGTAAAAAGTTCATTATCTATAGTTTCAAAGTGAAGCATACGCTTTTCAAGAATTCGGGTAAGAGCCATTATATTTTCTATCTTGGGGGCAGTTATAATGCTGTTTTCATGCCTTACATAACAATAAAACGGTTCATCAAAAAACACATTTGTTTTACCCTTTTCAACCAAAACCGGCACTATTTCATCGTCTTCAAATGCGGTGCCTTCGGTAAAACGCACACCATCAAAAACTTCGCGCCTGTATAATTTAGTGCAAAGAGAAAGGGAGTTTGTATAGTGCGAACGATATATCCTTTTCAGACTTTCTGTTGAGTTCAATACCTCAACCTTGGTATCTTCCGATAGTCCGTTTTTCAGTTCGGATACATTCCTGATATGGGAACACTGAACAATATCTGCATCGTGGTCAAGTGCCAGTTTTATCATAATCTCGTACATTTTCGGAGAAATTATATCATCGCTGTCTACCCAACCGATATATTCCCCCAAAATATTATCAAGACCGAAGTTCCGTGCCGATGCAACGCCGCCGTTAGGCTTATGAAAAACACGGATTCTTTTATCCTTAGCCGCCAATTCCTCACAGAGTTTAAGGCTGCCGTCGGTAGAACCATCATCTACCATAACTATTTCAAAATTATCATAGGTCTGAGCAAGGATACTTCCGATAGAGTCTCTCAGATACGGCTCGGCATTATACACGGGAACGATTATGCTCAACAGCGGTTTTGTATCCATTTACACCCCTACCCTTTTAATAATTTGTTCTTGATATTCGCCCGAATTTTCATCATCTTCAGACTGAATATCCACCTCTTTAACGAATTTACCGGCAACGGCTGTTTTATCGGTAGCACCCGATAAAAACCACTCGTATTCTATATCAATATGACCTATATCAAGGGCGTGTATACCGCTTTTATGAAGGTCAAACGCCAAAACAGTGGCGGTTTGACCCAAAGCAATAAGTACAAGTTCACCGTTATATACGGTTCTTACCGCTTCAAGTATACTGTCATAATGATCGAAAGCATCATGACTTGGAGCCAGAATTCTCTTAATGGATTTTGTATTGGAAAACAGGTCGTTTCCAACACCCAATTTGGTCTTTTCACCCTCTACAATAAGAAGATCTTTATCCTTCCATACCTTTTTTAGTTCATTAAACCACTGTTCACTCTTTCCACATTCTCTGTAATCATAATACAGTCTGGTAACATGGGCATCATAATATCTACCGTGTTTTTTTAATCGGCGGACAAATGATGCTCCGTAGGAACGCAAAAACCATATCCAGAAGTCCTTTGCCTCCTTGGTACGAAGTTCCATATCAACAGTAAAGTTTGGAATACATATCAAAAGATCATCATACAGATCAGGGCTTTTAATTATCTCTCGCAGTCTTACCGACAGCGACTTATTTTTCTTCTGAAAACCGTTTCCCATCCGGTGCATAACCTTGTATTCACCATCGCCGAAACGACACATAGAACACGGCGCACTATTAAGCCGCTCAAGGGTCTCATCTATATCTGCAACCTTTGTTTTTTCGAAAAAACGACGGGACGCGGATAAATTCATTCTATGTTTTATCTTGCTGTACTCATATTTTATTTTATCCCTTATAAGTCCCATTGTATTTCTCCTATTTTAATTCATACTGTTCTAAATGGTATTCATCAATAAGAGCCTTCCAAACCTTGTTGTTAAGGTTTTCTCCCTGCTCCTTATTAACACTGAAAAGGGTCTCGTTAGAAGGTATCTCCATTCCCATATTAAAGGCTCTGAACTTAGGTATCTTGGTGGTTTTAATACCTGATACAAGACTCATCGCCTTAAGCCACAGATCATCCGCTGTAAATGCAATAGACTTGATTTTTTCCTTATTAAATGTTTCTTCGCAGAACACCTTAGGCGGAAAAAGGGCGCCGGCACCTGTAAAGGCTTGAAAATCATTTCTGCTGACACGGGTTTCAAAATTCGGCGCAACAATCCATTCGGTTGGCAGCGATGTCATTTGGGGATAGATTATCTGCACAGAATTTGCAATTATATCCCGTGGATGCTTTTTATGATATTTAACAAGCGTTTTTATAAAATCGGTTGGGTAAAACATATCATCATCGACCGTGATGATATTATCATCGGAATATTCCTTAAATGCATAATAATACTTTTTATGGGAACGCAGTTCATCACAGAACCTAACCGTAAGTCCGCATTTTTTTAGTTGTTCAAGCGGTTCGGGAATTCTTTTATCGGGGAACTGTTCTTCCGATAGCCACAATACAATATTATCTGGCTTGAAACTCTGACACATAAGGGTATAAATTGCAGGCCAGATATAATCTATCCTTTTTGGAAAGGATGTGAGCGAAACAGTATATCTCTCGTCCCGTTTTTGTTGGTTTAATCCGCATTTCACAGGATGGGAAGCGAAATAAGGAATGAATTTTCTATTGAGCAAAACACCGAAATAATACGAATACGTATCACAAAGTTTTACAAATATTCCTTTGAAAATACCGGTCTTTTCAGACCTTTTCATTCTTTTAAGCCAGAAAAAAACAGAATATGTAAGTCGGTACAAAAGCATCATATTCCCTTTTCTCACCTACCGTTTATTTTTTGAATATCTTTTTATAAAGCGCCATCGGATATGCGGCGATCTGCTCATAAACTCTGTAAAAGCGTGTGGTGTGAAATTTATTGCGTTTCATATCCCTTTGCCCTTTTTTAGAACGCCAACTCATAGCCCAATGATGGATAGAAACCGTATCATCAGAAATGCAGTTTTCCACCGTAAGGCAACTGGTAGGACAAAAATATGTGCTGGGATAAACATCCAATTCTTCTAAAGATTGACGGGTATTATTGAAATTCACATTGAAGTGCTTAAAAATATCAATAGTAACATCGGTATTGGGCATACAATCAACATCACCGTCTTTTATAAACACACGATCATTATAATACTCCAACAGTGCCTTTATAACAGGTGACAAGTCGGAGGCCAAGC
>JAZOBW010000078.1:0-8057 GCA_045596185.1 Acutalibacteraceae bacterium
AAATGAGTTGTTTGCAATTCCAATTCCTTGTAATCGCCGTAATAAAGAGCAGGTGTGTTTTTACGAACTTTTCCTAGAGTTGCAATTAGTTTCGTGAATGGATTAGTTTTTATTGCTTCTTTATAATCTTCAATATTCAAAGCGGGTCTTAAAGAATCATCAGAACCGGATTCTTTTCTTCCTTCAATACCAAATTCAGAGCCGTAATAAATTGAAGGAATTCCCGGCAAGGTATAAAGCATAATGTGTACCGGCACAAAATGAGATTTATTTTTAAGTTTAGTATAAATTCGCTCCACATCGTGATTGTCGACAAAGGTGTAAAGATTAAGCCGATTTCCAACCATATCGCTTACATATTTAATAGTGTGTGCAATCTCAAAATAATTATGGTCGTTGTGTGCAGAATATAAGGCCTTATGGAGCATATAGTTTGTTACCGAGTGAAGAGTTCCGTCGTTTGCCCAACGTGAATAATTACCGTGAATAACTTCGCCCATAAGCCAGAAATCCGGTTTTACTTCATTTGCAACTTCGCGAAGGGCTTTCATATATTCAAAATTCATCACATCCGCTGCATCAAGTCGTATACCGTCGATATCAAATTCTTTTACCCAAAAACGAATCACATCACAAATATATTCACTAACGGCAGGGTTGCGCTGATTTAATTTTGCAAGAAGGTCATATCCACCCCAGTTTTCATAAGAAAAACCGTCATTGAAGGAATTGTTTCCATAGAAATTTACATTACAATACCAATCTTTGTATTTAGCGTTTTCTCTGTTTTGCAGAATGTCCTTAAAGGCAAAGAAATCCCGACCCGTATGGTTGAATACACCATCTAAAATTACCCGAATTCCTTGTTTGTGACATTCCGATACAAAGGCAGTCAGGTCTTCGTTGGTACCAAGTCTGCTGTCAAGTTTTTTGTAATCGGTAGTTTCATAGCCGTGTCCTACAGATTCAAAAAGCGGTCCGATGTAGAGTGCATTACATCCGATCTCCTTTATATGTGAGATCCACGGTAGCAGTTTATTAAGTCTGTGCACGGGTTCGCCGTAAGAATTTTGTTTTGGCGCCCCCGTCATTCCTAACGGATAAATATGATAAAATATCGCTTCGTCATACCAAGCCATTTTTCGTCCTCGTAAATCATTGAAATATATAGTCATTATATTATACGGATTTCCACCGCCATCAATTCATCATTATATCATATCACGATGCTAAAATAAAGATTTTTATAAAAAAATCCGCCCGAAAAAATCGAACGGATAATTCTTAATTTTGGGGATTAACCCTTGATCGCGGTCCGTAGTGCTACGCACAAAAGAGGAAGATCATAAATCAATATCCACCTCATATTTGTCATCAATAAGGATATGGTTAACTTTATGTTTTTGAGCAAGTTCTAAAATCTGTGCATTATCCACTAACACACTTTCCATCGTGCACCATTCATCATCCAACCGATTTTCGATGATATTTGCATACTTATTTATATCATAAAAATGATTTCGTATATAGTTTTTGCTCATTATAAGGCAATAGTATCTGATGTTATCAAGATATTCCTTTTCGAAGTCTTTCGCCCAATCAAACGGAACATAGCAACCTTCTACAATTAGGTTTTGCTTATTTTCAATAGCGGTTTTAATGATTTCGCGAATAACAGGCCATAAGTAAGCAGTCAGGTCAGCATCATCACTCATTGGTGTGAGTTCCGTATTTTCACTGCGTATTAACCCCATTTTCAAATGATCAATGGACAGATACGGGTATTTATATTTTTCAAGCAGTTTTTGAGCAAGCGCTGTTTTTCCCGTATGGGATGCACCAGTAATTATAATAATCATAGCTTTTATCCTTACAAGCTTCTATTTATTGAATTTATAATACCATTTTTGTCCTTAAGGCTCAATATATATGAATAATCCGATCTTCAAACGAGGAACGGATTCGTCATTAAAAGTTGTCCCTTGTTACTGTATCAGTTTGCATGCAGTAATATGGGCTTCTTCGAAGGTGGAGCCGCCATAGGTAAGGTGGGTTTCATATCCGTCGAGGGTCTTGGTGGTCAATTTCCCCGCTACCGAGAAGTCGAAAATAAGCGTACTGCTGTGCTCCTCCTCAATATTTTCCATATACATACCTCCTTCAAATAGAAGAGTTATCTGGCAAATACTTTCTCCCATGGGTTGAAAGTCTTGGAATTTTCCAGGTCTGTCGATGCCGCCGGGGTAAACAGCAGTAGCGCAAGACTCCTCGGTTGCTACCAACAAAGAAAAGCAACATTGCTCTTCAGGCATAGGCGTGATAGTGCCATCAATAATCCAAACGCCCTCGACCTTTTTCACAAACTGCTCATAGGTCATTTCTACGGGAGCGGATGTGGTTTCCGGTACACTAGTCTCCGTCTGGGTATCAGCGGTTTCTTCCTGTGTCGTGGGATGTATCTTGGAACTGCTTTCTGTGGCCTCCGGCGTTTTTTCTCCACAGGCAACGAGGATCAGAGCCAGACACAAAATCAAAAACAGGGAAAATAATTTTTTCATCGTATGTGCCTCCAACTATTTTTTATGAAAGTATTTTCTTTACATATTCTATTAGTACATGCTATATTAGAAGTATAATACATTTTGTATATGATTGCAATATAAAGGATATGTTCTGCGGTGCAAAACCCGATATATTTGTCTGCGGCAAATTCGATATGTTATAAATCCCATTTTGCATGTTATTATATCAAAATTTTACGCACATTGCAAAGATACACAAATATCTCCAAGCCGATTTTTCGGCAGAGGAATAGTTTTGCTTTATAAACCTAATTATTTAGATTCTTTAATTGCAGTCTGCACAGCAGTACGCAAAAGTGGGGAATTATCACCAAATAAATGGTATTAAACGGAATTTGACTTTATGCTTATACTCAAGGTAACCGTTGAGTTCTTCTTCAAGGAATTTTTCCTCGTGTTTAATCCGTTTTGCTATGATAATTGGATATGTAAGAAAAATAAAAAACGAATATATAGACCCCAGTACAAGCGGCATAGATAAAAACAAAAGTAATGTCACACTATACATCGGGTGCCTGACAATACCATATAGCCCCGTATCAATTACTTTTTGGTTTTCTTGCACCTCAATCGTGCGACTAAGGTATGTATTTTCACGTAGAACCTCTGCGTAAAGAATATATGCAATAAGAAACACCACTGCCGCACTGATTGCGGCACCTTTAGGCAAAACATACCAATTAAACCGGATACCAAGCCCTGCAACGATAAAACCTGACAAAAACATAAGACCGCTCAATTTCACAATTAGGTTTTGTTCTTTTTGTTTTTCTTTTGCATCCAGTCTGCTTCTTAATAGGTTAGGATTTTTGAACATCATTATAATTCCTGCAAGGAACATGGGCACGAATAAAATCCCCATCAATAGCCAGCCGTTAAAATAAGAAAAAGTACCGGCAGGTAAGAATATCAATAATCCAACTAAAACAACACCCAATAAAAATTTAAGTATTGCCCCAAGAAATAATTTCATTGTCATAGTATTTCTCCGTCAAACTTTTTATTATTTTGCTATATTATATCACATCACATTTCAAATAGAAAGAACTTTGCCCAAAAATCCCTCTGCCGAATAATCAGCAGAGGGATAAATTTGTTTTATAAAACTTGAATTATTTCATATCCTTAATTGCAACCTGCACAGCAGTACGCAAAAGTGGGAAACATACGCGCAAATCGGAGAACTATCCCTAGTCCTTTCATTTTTGCATACTGTTTGCATCTTCATAAAGAACGGTAAAATCGAAGAACACCTCTCCGTTATAAGTTCTGCAACGTCGCTCGATATAAATCACCAGGTCGTCTACGGCTATTGTTTTGTAATCTGTTTTTATTTCTGTGTTTTTATCGCTCTGCAGGAAGGCGCGTTCTTCAAATCCCAAAACTTCGTTCCAAATGCTGTGTGGTTCCTCAAGGACTTTCCACGAGGCTCTGTCCTCGTTAACCATCAGTTCATTGAAATCTGTGAAATAATAGCCGTTTACTGCTGAAGAAATGCACTCCAAAATTTTGTATGCTTTATCTAAATCTTCCTCTCTAAAAGAGTTGAGGATAGCCATAATTTCTGCGTCTTCATTACGAAAAGCGAGGTGCAAACTGACATTTTCTTGTTGGAAAGAATCCGTGTAATATGTAACCCATACATCTCCATCTTCTTGATCCAACCGATAATTGTCGATTAGGTCGGATGGTGCCCACAGAGAATTACAATCGAGTCGTTCGGAAGCAGCAATCAAATTTTCATAAAAGTGCTCGTAGTCTATAATTGCTGCCTCTTGGTTAGAAATAGTTTCGGTAGTAGATTGGCCGTTATTATCGACTTTTAATTGGGCACTCTTGTCTTTCGCGAAGCAAATTACCGCAATCAAACAAATTGTCAGCAGAGTTGCGACACCTAAAGAAAGCAACAGAACTTTTGGGCTTTTTTGTTTTTTTGCAGGGAACGCTTTTTGTGCACACCCGATTGTTTCTTCATTATTTTCATTTTTATATTTTTGAAGAATTTTTGCCGTTGATAACGCATTTATAAACTCGCTATCTGTTTTGAATTTTGACCTGAAGATTGCTTGGCTTGAGTTTAGTTGTAACCTAAGTCCAAGGGATAGTTCAAAATCGACTAAATGAACAACAAGAAATTCCTTTTTTAGTTCAGAAGCAAAATTTATTTCGTTTCTGCAGTTGAGAGAATTAGCCGAGTTTGGTGACATAAAAACCAAAATGCACGAAGCCTTTTCCAAATTTTCCGCAATATATTGCGGCCACTCCGAACCAGCCTCTATTCCGTCATCATACCAAATTCGGATTCCTGTCTGTTGCATATATTCAATAATAGGCAAAACTATTTTTGAATCGCTATGCGCATAGCTGACAAATATGTAAGGTTCATTTCCGTTATACACAGTCATATTATACCTCTTTCATAATGGTGTTTTTTATATTATAACATTTTTCAAATATATTTGCAACAGATGCAAAATCCCCACTGCTTTTGGTGGGGATTTGGTTTGTTTTATAAAGTCAGCAATTATTTGTGATTTATTTGATAGCAGACTATGCTTCAGTACGCAAAAGAGGGAAATTATTTTCCTAAATTCCACAAGTAAAAATCAATTTTCTTATAGTCGCTAAAATCCTTGCACGAAGGGAATACTCTATCAAATAATATTATGCATTGTTGTCCCTCATTTGCTGCTATAAAAGTTGCTATTTCCTTCTCAATTGTTTGGTATATCTTTATGTATTCCTCAATTTTATCTTCATGGCACAGTGCACCATCTACCTCAATATTTAAGGAACGTAGAACATGGCTATCCCAAATAGGATGATTGGGATTTATTGTTGCCAGCATTTTACTTGCAAATGAAGCTTCTACAGTTTTTGCTTTGCCCGTTGGGTTCTTCGTGGTCCGCTTTACTTTATGTTCAATATTTGAAAGATAGCGAAGGATTTCTTCAAATGTAATCGTTTTATTGTTTTTATTTTTCTCAAAAAAATTATAGAATTCCCGCAACCAATCAGCATCTCTGCGAACCCGATAATAATTGGTAAAATTTTTTTGAAAATCAACATCTGTAGCTATATTTCTGGTTAACTCAAGTGTTTCCTTATACAAATTAAAACTACAAGCATCATGTAAGCACTGTAACATTGCTTCTTTAGGATAAACTATATTCATTTTTATTTCCTCCAAGCGTTTGCTTTTGATTATAACACAACTTTGCTAAAAATACAAATAGCGACAAAAATCCGCCCGAATTTTTTCGGGCGGATAGTTTATTTATAAAACTTAAATTATTTCATATCCTTAATATCAGCCTGTGGTGCTATCCAAGAAAGAGGGAAATGCTTAATTACAACAAAGGTTCCTTTAGTCTATAGCCGTGATACTCGGAATAGGAACCGAAAGTTTCTTCATCGGTTGTGAGAATAAATTTATTTTCATTTATGAATTCAAAATGCCAGCCTTCTTTTTCGGTGAATGTAACCACAAAATCCTCACTTTTTTGATATTCTAATCCATATCCGTCGGTATATGAATAAGTGTACTTTTCTACTTTATCGGCATAGTCTTTAATATAATACTCCTTGAACACATCCCCCAGTGGAGCTTTTTCGTGAAGCTGGACATTCGCGGTATCACTATCTGCTGTTTGCACATAATTACATATTACAATAGTGTTATTACTTTGAAATTCCCAATAACGAATGCTTCTACGGTTATTGGGAGTTTCGTTAATGATAATCCACGCTCCTACAAGTTTTTCATTATCCTTACCTTCGGTTAGTTTTTCTGTTTTGTTGCATCCAGCAAACAATGTCGATATAAGAATTATGGTTAGAATAATAACTAATACTTTTTTCATAAAATCACCTCTTAATTTCATTATACAGATTTTCAAAAGAATTTCAATATACATACAAAAATCCCTCTGCCGATTGCTCAGCAGAGGGATATATTTGCTTTATAAACCTAATTACTTAGATTCTTTAATATCAGCCTGTGGTGCTATGCGCAAAAGGGAAAATCATTATCACATATTAATGAATAAAACTATAAATTTACCGAATAATCCTTTTTAAATCCGTGTGCGCCAAAAATCTGCCATTTCCCAACACCCAAGCGTTGTAAAATTGCATTTCTTTCCTCCGAACATAATTTCGGGTCGGTATCGACAGAGGTCATCAATATTGGTGCATATTGATTGTATTTTGCTTGTTCGGATGTTAGACCGTGTGTGTTTATATAAACATCTCCTGTAATGGCGATATGATTTGAATAATCTATTAAAATGATTTCTCCTGGCAGGTGACCGCCCTTGCCTTCATACACTTCAAAATTCAGTTCCCCAAAATTATAAAACCCTATCTGTGTTAAAGGCTTGTCGTAATTTGTAGAACTTTTCCATAATTTAACAATTTTTCGAGGATTTACAGACTTGTATTCGGTAAGAATTTTACAGATATTAATGTATGGCTTGTGCAAAGGATTTTCCTCACGGTATCCGTCAAGTCCATTATATTCCTTTTCCAGGCATTTTGCCGTGTTTTCGTTAGTGATAATTTGGTCGAACATCGGCAAAAGTCCACAATGGTCCACATCGGCATGAGTGATTAGAACTTTTTTATTTATCGTGCTAAATTCAGGGATGAGTTTTTCAAATATATCAAGCATTTCCTTTTGATAACAAGCATATCCACTATCAATAAATAAATAATCTCCATTACTTTTGATAATCATTGTATTGCTGCCACAGGGTGGCTCTATTAAAATAATTTCGGTGTTTTCGGAAATTTGATGTGTGCTTATACGGGGCGCAAAATTATTTCCTTTGGAAACACTTAAAAGTTCCGCAAACTTACTTATACTGTCAAACGTTCTGTAAGGAGATAAACCTTTTTCGTCCAATGTTTGCATAGCAAGATTAACATTTATTAAAAGTTCTTGATTTGCGTTGGCTGACAGTCCCATCATTTGTGATAAACCTAAAACATAGTTGTTATAAAAAATACTGTTATCATAAATGTTCTTGGAACGGTTATAATCAATAACACGCACTTTGCATAACTTTTCTGCCTGACTCAAAAAGCAAGAAATCCTATCAGAATCGTCTACATATAATCCCATTTTAAAATACTGAAAATCAGTTCCGTTTTCTTGCGAACTGATATAAGAAATATTAAAATTGAATTCGCTTATAAGTTTAAGAATATCTGTAACGCTTCCAGGAACATCTTCTAAGCAAAATTCTAACAAAACAACACTTGTTTTATTATCGTTATCATTACCCAAATATCCGATTTTTTTAAGTTTTAAGTCCGCTTCTTGAAGTTGTTTCTCTGTGCCCTCTGCATCAATAAACAAAGTATGAGAATCAACCGCCTTATTGTAACTTACACGGGTGATATTGATGCCCAACGCAGAAAAACACTCACTCGCCTTTAGAAAAGCACCGATATGATTGGGCATAGATGTTA
>JAZOBW010000079.1:0-16586 GCA_045596185.1 Acutalibacteraceae bacterium
CTGCCGAGATAGGCGACGATGTACTCATCTATCAGGGGGTAACTCTGGGCGGTACCGGTAAAGACCTTGGTAAAAGACACCCCACCGTGGGCAACAATGTTATGATAAGCGCCGGAGCCAAGGTGCTGGGCCCCTTTAAGATAGGCGATAATTCCCGTGTTGCCGCAGGTGCCGTTGTGTTGGAAGAGGTTCCCCCAAATTCCACCGTTGTAGGTATCCCTGCAAAGGTGGTGCGCCAGAACGGTCAGCGTGTAAATCCGCTTGATCAGATACACATTCCCGACCCCGTTCAGCAGTCGCTTGACCGCCTGAACGCCCGTATAGACGAACTTGAGCAGAAACTTGCCCAAAAAGGAGAAGACAGATGAAAATTTTCAACACCCTGACCCGACAGAAAGACGAATTTATACCCATAAACGAGGGCGAGGTAAAAATATATGCCTGCGGCCCCACGGTATATAACTATATTCATATCGGAAATGCCCGTCCGCTGTGTGTTTTCGATGTTTTGCGCCGTTATCTTGAATGGCGCGGTTACAAGGTTACGTTTGTACAGAACTTCACCGATATTGATGATAAACTTATAAAGAAGGCAAACGAGGAGGGCATCACCGTGCCCGAAGTTGCCGCCCGCTATATCGAAGAATTCTGGGTAGATGCAAAGGGACTGAATGTCCGCGAGGCGACCGTTCACCCCAAGGCAACCGAAAATATAGACGAGATACAGCGTATAATCTCCGAACTTGAGGCAAAGGGCTTTGCCTATGTTTCGGGCGGCGATGTCTACTTCCGTGCCCGAAAGTTTAACGATTACGGCAAACTCTCCCACCAGCCGCTTGAAGACCTTGAGGCAGGGGCAAGAATAGATGTTGCCGATATTAAAGAGGACCCGATGGACTTCTGTCTGTGGAAGGGCGCTAAAGAGGGCGAACCTTACTGGGAGTCCCCCTGGGGCAACGGCAGACCCGGTTGGCACATCGAATGTTCCGCTATGGCAGGAAGATATCTCGGAAAGACCATTGATATCCACTGCGGCGGCCTTGACCTGATATTCCCCCACCACGAAAACGAGATAGCACAGAGCGAATGTGCAAACGGCTGTGAATTTGCGCACTACTGGATGCACAATGGTTTTATAAATGTTGATAACCACAAGATGTCCAAATCGCTGGGCAATTTCTTTACTGTTCGCGATGTTGCGAATGTCTACGGCTACGAACCGATACGTTATCTTATGATATCTTCCCAGTATCGTGGTCCGATAAACTATTCTGTTGATATTCTCACACAGGGAAAGAATGCGCTTGAGCGTCTTTATACCTGCCGTGATAATATTGATTTTGCCCTTAAAAATGCTGAGGATGGCGGCGAGGTTCCTGCATTTGTTGATGCCCATCGCAAAGAGTTTATTGATGCTATGGAGGACGACCTGAATACCGCCGATGCACTGGCGGCAGTGTTCTCGCTTGTGCGTGATATAAATACCGCTGTTGCGGCCGGTGCAAAGAAAACGGAACTTACCGCTTTTGCCGAATGTTTTGATGAACTTACGGGCGTTCTCGGTTTGGTTTATAACCGTAAGACTCAGTCGCTTGACGATGAGATAGAGGCACTTATCGAAAAGCGTACCAATGCCAGAAAGGCAAAGGATTTTGCCACTGCAGATGCTATCCGTGACCAACTTAAAGAGATGGGTATCATTCTTGAAGATACTGCACAGGGTGTTAAATGGACGAGAGTTTAATGACCCTGCAACCCATAGGAAACGGTTACAACATCTATGTTTCCGCACTGCATACCTTCGGAACCGATGCAGTGTTACTTGCGCATTTTGCGTCTGCAAAAGCAGGTGACACGGCGGTAGATCTGGGAACCGGTTGCGGAATAATACCCTTTTTAATGATGCGCGACGGCAAACTGAAAAGCGCCGTAGGTGTGGATATAAGCAAACAGGCAGTACAACTGGCCGAAAAAACAGCCGCCGAGTGCGGCTTTTCGGCGTTTAGCGCGGTAGAGGCAGATATCAAATCACTTAAAGGTGCCGTGCCGCAGGGTTGCTACAGCCTTGTCACCTGCAATCCGCCCTATAAGGCGGCAGGTGCAGGGATAAAAAGTGCCGACCCGATAGAGGCTGCCGCCCGTCACGAACTGCTGTGCAGCCTTGAAGACATCGTTTCTTCGGCGGCGAAACTGCTGCAGACTACCGGCAGACTTTGTATGTGCCACCGCCCTGAACGATTGGCACAACTGATGGCGCTTATGAGCAAATACGGCGTAGAACCGAAACGGTTGCGCCTTGTATGTCAGCGAAAGGGCGAGGAACCGTGGCTTGTTCTTGTGGAAGGTCGCCGCGGCGGTAAGGTGGGACTGCGCATAGCACCCACGCTTTATGTTGAGGAAAACGGCGAACTAAGCCGTGAGATGAACGATATCTACGGACCGTATAAGGAGGCAAGGTGAGATGTCGGGAAAACTTTATGTTGTCGGCACCCCGATAGGAAATCTTGAAGATTTTTCTCCCCGTGCCGTAAGAATACTTTCACAGGTTGATTTTATCGCTGCCGAGGATACCCGTGTAACGGTGAAACTACTCAACCATTTTGGAATAAAAAAAGAACTGGTCGCTTATTTTGAGCATAATAAGAACGAACGCGGAAGCCTGATAATCGGGCGACTGCTCGGCGGAGAAAATTGCGCCGTTGTGTCGGATGCGGGAATGCCTGCTATATCCGACCCCGGCGAGGATCTTGTCCGTGCGGCATACGAAAACGGTATCGAGGTTGAATCGGTGCCCGGCCCCAGCGCTCTTGTAACGGCACTTGCCATTTCGGGTATGCCTAGCGGAAGATTTTGCTTTGAAGGCTTTCTTTCGGTCAATAAAATAAGCCGCATAAAACATCTTGAAGAGGTTAAGACCGAGCGACGCACGATGATATTCTACGAAGCACCCCATAAACTGGTTGCAACGCTTGAGGATATGCTTTCCTATTTAGGTGACCGCAAAATAGCACTGTGCAAGGAACTTACAAAACTGCACGAAACGGTCTTTCGTACCACGCTTAGTGCCGCGGCAGAGTATTTCAGGGAAAATACGCCCAGAGGTGAGTATGTGCTCATCGTTCAGGGCGCCGCCGAAACAGAGGAAAAACCGATGGATATCGGTCAGGCGGTAGAAATAGCAAAGGAACTTATGCGCAGGGGAATGTCGGCTTCTCAGGCCGCACGCGAGGCGGCAGAGACAACCGGTGTAAAGCGCAGGGATATATACAGCAAAATGATTGAAGAACAGATGGGTGACGAAAATGAAGGAAAATAACGACTTCGGTTTCGATTTTGAGGATGTAAGTTCCAATTCGAAACCCACGCAGTTTGAGGATATAGTTTCGGATACAAGTTATAACTATGCGGTATTCGGTACCAGAACTCCGAACGGGCAGTCTGGTTCAAAGGGCGGTCAGCGCCCCGTTTACCGAAAGAAAAAACACGGCATCGCAGGTGTTTTTGAAAATATCCGTGTGTGGTGGAAAAAGATGAAAAAGGGCAGCCGTGCGGCTATAATTACCCTTACATCGGTGATACTTATCTTTGTGTCGCTTATTGTGTGGTTCTTTTCGTACTTTGATTACAACTATCGCGGTCTCGGTACCGATGACCTCGGCTTCGATGCCGTTATTGATAAGAAGATAATCAATGTGGCGCTTTTTGGTATCGATACTCGTGACGAAAAATCCTTCAAAGGTCATTCCGATAGTATAATGATACTAAGTCTTAATACCAAGACTAAAAAGGTAAAGATAATATCACTTATGCGCGACACGCTGGTACCTATCGAGCGTGACGGCAAAACGCAGTACAAAAAACTGACCGATGCCTACTATCTGGGCGGTCCCGAACTTGCCATAAAAACCATCAACCAGTGCTTCGGATTAGATATTTCAGAGTATGCCACCGTTAATTTCTATGGCATGGCGGATATTATCGAGGCGGTTGGCGGCATTGATGCCACCCTCACCAAGGAAGAGGTAACCTCCCGTGGTGCCATAAACGGCAAATTCGGTATAAACGATATGATAGAAGAGGTTTGCGCCTATATGGGCTACAAACCGAAGGATTACTATATAAATGAGTGGGGCGAACAGCACCTGAACGGTGTTCAGGCGGTTGCATATTCCCGAATCCGCTATGTTGCAAATGTGTGGGGTACCAATAACGACTATGGCCGTACCGACCGTCAGCGTTATGTTATGGAGCAACTGTTTAACAGCGCCACCAAGATGAACAAAACCCAGTATATTAAACTGGCAAAGGCGCTTATTCCCTGCTCTGAAACCTCCCTCAGTTACAGCGATATTCTGAATCTGGCGGTGAATATTCTCCTCCATTCTCCCACATTCGAGCAGACCCGTGTTCCGCAGGATAAGTTTTTAATGACCGCCCCTTCGGGTAGTTTCGGCTCGGTGGTGTATTTCGATCTTGATTATGCCGCAAAGGTTATACACGCCTTTATCTACGATAATATCACGGTAGAGGATTATATGGAGCAAAACGGCGTTGAAAAGAATAACTGGTATGGAACATCGTGGTCGGTAAACGATAAGAAAAAACCCTCTTCGGGCGATTCTTCAAATGTATCCTCTGCATCCAAACCCGACAACGATGATGATACAACAAGCAGCAAGGTTGAAGAGCCTGTTGAATCTGAACCTTCTGAGCCACAGGAACCCACCGAATCTTCGGATGTCACAAGCGATGGAGAACCTACTCCCGATGATGGAACTGAAGGCGGAGAGGGCACAGATGAAACACCCGAACCCGAAACACCCACTCCGGAGCCCGAACCCACGCCCGACGGCGAGGAATAATCGGAAGGAGAAAAGATGTATTATTTATATATTCTGATATCGGTTGCATCGGTACTTGTATACGACAGAGCGTTTGGACTTTTCACCAAAGCCTATGGCTGGTGGCTGACCCCCGTGATGTTGATAGCGGTATTCTTATTGATGATAATACTGCATATAATTGTGGTGTTGGTATCGGCATTGTTTATAAATATGAAAAAGCCAATGAAGAGCCGTTCCGCTTACTGGCGTTTCCTTGTTAAGGCTACCATCTCCCTTGCATTCAGACTGGCAAGGGTACATATCCATACTACCGGCGCAGATACGGTTCCGAAGGATGGCCGGTTTCTGCTGGTGTGCAATCACACCCACGAAATAGACCCTGCGATTATTATCAATCAGATTCCCGAATGTGATATTGGTTTTATCGGCAAAAAGGAGATAATTCAGCAACTTCCTCTTATTGCCCGTGTTATGCATAAATTAAACTGCCTTTTTATCGATAGGGAAAACAATCGCTCTGCCGCAAGAACTATAGTAGAGGCGGTTCGTCTGATAAAGGACGATATAGTGTCGGTGGGAATCTTCCCCGAAGGCTATACCAGTCTTGACGGTGAACTTCACGGCTTTCGAAACGGTGCTTTCAAGATTGCATATAAAGCAAATGTGCCGATAGTTGTATGCACGGTGGAGGGTGTGCCGAAAATACTTAAAAATATGTTTATCCGCCGTACCGATGTATACCTTGATTTTATCGCCGTAATACCTACAGAGCGGTTTGCAGAGGTAAATACAACACAACTGGGTGATGAGATATTTGCCCTTATGCAGGAAAATATCGACCGCCGAAAGCAGCAGTAAAGGAGAAGGCAGATGTTTTGCGAACTTTCTAAAAAGGAACTTAAAGAAAACTTTATCCGTGCCATCGCTGATGAGTGGATGCTGATTGCCGCAGGTGACCAAAGCGGTTACAATATGATGACCGCGTCTTGGGGATTTGCAGGTGAGATGTGGGGCGAGGATGCCGTTTGTGTTGCCATTCGGCCCCAGCGCTATACAAAGAAGTTTGTTGATAACAGTGAATACTTTTCGCTTACCTTTTACGGCGACAATAAGGCAATACACAAGGTTTGCGGCTCTATGTCAGGCAGGGATGTGGATAAGGCACAACTGGCAGGACTTACCCCCGTTTTCAGTGAGGCCGCACCCTATTTTGAACAGGCGCGACTAGTGCTTATCTGTAAAAAGCAGTATGTACAGCAGATGAGCGCCGATTGTTTTACCGATGCTGAACCGCTGGAAAAATGGTATAACGATGATTTGCACTATCTGTATATAGGAAAAATTGAAAAGGTGCTTTATAAAAAGTGATAAAACAACACACCGCAGTCTTTCGACTGCGGTGTGTTGCATATGGGGATGAATATGGGGGGGACAAATAGTCCCACTATATAAAACCGCCTGCGCCCCAAGGGGACGGTGAGACGCACAGCGAATTTTATCTAACAAATGCGAAGTTGCTGGTACTCCTTTTCGGAAGATTTTGTTATGCGTACCCGATATTCGATATATTTATCGGTCTCGTGGCGGCGTGTGTGGGCGTCCAGCCCTGCACCCTGCAGTGTTGAAACCAGTTTTGAAAGGCTGTTTGCAAAAAGCCGTATATCGCCGATAGCCGCCTTTCTTACGGGAACTTCGGACTGGGCAGGTCGTGGGGTTAGCATTTCGGTTATAAGTTGCTCACTTTGGTGAAGGTTTAACTGCTCGGCAATAATTCGGTTCAGCGCATCGGTGCGCATCTCCTCGGGTAGTCGCAACAGTGCTCGTGCGTGGCGTTCTGTAAGTGCGGCGGCGGTTATGCGCTCCTGTAGTTCGGGCGAAAGCCGTAATAGGCGCAGTTTGTTTGAAAGGGTGGACTGCGCCATTCCAAGCCTTTCGGCAGCCTCGCTCTGGGATAGCGAACACAGACGTATCATCTGATCTATGGCAGCGGCCTCCTCAAAGAAACTAAGGTCTGTGCGCTGGGTGTTTTCTATAATGGCATATATTGCGGCGGCAGTCTCGTCGGCGCTCTGCAGTATGCATGGTATCTTTTTAAGTCCTGCCATCTTTGCAGCACGTAAACGCCGTTCGCCTGCGATAAGTTCGTAGCCCTGTGCTGTTTTTCGTACAACCAGCGGTTGCAGAATGCCACTGGCGGCGATACTGTCTGCAAGGGATTGAAGTTCGTAGATATCAAATTCCCGTCTTGGTTGATAGGGTGACGGATATATCTCGTCGGAACGCAGTGTAATCAGTTTTTTGCTTGTGCTTCCAATCATTTCATCGCCTCCCTGCAAATAGATTATTGCATTTAATCGGCAATTTGTAAAGCATTTTCGGTCGGGCAAAAACGCCCTTAAACAACAAAAAAGCGCCTTTTACAGGGCGCTTTTTGCAATTTTTCCTCCGGCACGGGGATATTTTGGCGGAGTTTGCGATATTTTTTTTGTAATAATAAAGGCTCGTTGCTCATTTCCGGTAAGGGTTTCGCATATAATATTGGGTTTGTCGCCGCCCAGTATCTTTATGGCGTTTTGTGCGGCAGATACCTCTTCGGCGGCAGAGGCACCTTTCATTGAGACGAATATACCGCCCTTTTTTACATAGGGCAGACAGTATTCGCACAGTACCGGTAAGGCTGCCACTGCCCTTGCACAGGCAATGTCGAACCTTTCGCGGTAAGCGGTGTTTTTTCCGCCCTCCTCGGCACGAAGGTGTACCGTTTCGGCATCAAGCGAAAGGGCATCTAAAACGGCGTTAAGAAATGTGAGCCGCTTGTTAAGGCTGTCCAGCAGGGTAAGTTTTATATCGGGGCGCATAATTTTAAGCACCATACCCGGAAAACCTGCGCCGGTGCCCACATCGATTATACAGGCACCCTGCGGTACTTCAACCGCCTTGAAAAAGAGCAGGCAGTCGTAAAAATGTTTGTACAGTATATCTTCGGGCTGGGTAAGTGCGGTAAGGTTCATCTTTTCGTTCCATTCGCACAACATCTGTGCATAAAGGTTAAGACTGTGCCGCTTTTCCTTGGTCAGTTCCACACCGAAGTCGCTGCAAAGGGGTGCAATTTTATCAAAATCAAGTGTCATATATTTTTCTCCGTTTTAAGGTATATAAGCAGTACCGAAATATCTGAAGGGCTAACCCCTGAAATGCGGGACGCCTGACCGATACTTTCGGGGCGCACCTTGCGCAGTTTTTCTCTTGCTTCAAGGCGCAGACCGTATACATCGTCGTAGTTTATATCGGTAGGTATGGCACGGTTTTCAAGGCGAAGCATCTCCTTAACCTGTGCGCGTTGCCGTGAAATATAGCCTTCGTACTTTATTTCTATCTCTACCCTCTGCTTTATATCAAAGGGCAGTTCGGGGCGTGTTTTGTCGAAGGGGGCAAGACATTCGTAATCAAGTTGCGGTCGGCGTATAAGATCTGCAAGGCGTGTTCCCGTTGTAAGGGGTGCAGTGCCGTGCGCCGTAAGCATTTCGTTTATTGCATCGCTCGGTGCAAGAAAGACCGATTCGCATCGCTTTATCTCCTCACTTTTAAGGCGCATACGCTCGGTAAAGGCGGCATACTGCTCTTCTTCGATAAGACCTATCTCGTAACCCGTGGGCATCAGGCGTTCATCGGCATTGTCCTGCCGCAATAAAAGGCGGTATTCACTGCGAGAGGTCATCATTCGGTAGGGGTCCTGACAGCCCTTGGTTACAAGGTCATCGATAAGAGTTCCTATATATGAAGATGAGCGTGAAAGGATAACGGGTTCCAGCCCTTTTACTGACCGTGCCGCATTGATACCTGCAATAAGTCCCTGTGCCGCCGCCTCCTCGTAACCCGAAGATCCATTAAACTGACCTGCGCCGTACAGTCCCGAAAAATCTTTGAATTCCAGCGAAGCATTAAGGCATATAGGGTCTATGCAGTCGTATTCTATGGCATAAGCGTTTCGCATTATTTTTACATTTTCAAGTCCCTTTACGGTGTGGTACATCTTTATCTGTACCTCCTCCGGCAGGGAGGATGACATACCCTGAAGATAAAGTTCTTCGGTGTTTTCACCGCACGGTTCAATAAAAAGTTGGTGGCGTTGCTTATCGGCAAAACGGACTATTTTATCCTCAATACTTGGGCAATATCTGGGACCGATGCCTTCAATAACGCCCGAATACAGCGGTGAGCGGTGGATATTGTCCAGTATAACCTGCTTGGTTTGGTCGTTGGTGTATGCAATATGGCAAACCACCTTGTTTTCAGGCGGCTGTTCGGTTGAGTAACTGAACGGTTCGGTGATATCGTCGCCCTGCTGCAGTTCAAGTTGTGAAAAATCCACGCTGTCACGCGCTACCCTTGCAGGGGTGCCGGTTTTGAATCTGCGAAGGGGCAGACCCAGTTCTTTGAGTGAGTCGGCAAGTTGATTTGCAGGGAAACTGCCGTCGGGGCCGCTTTCATAGTTAACTTCGCCCACATATACCCTTCCACGCAGGAAGGTGCCGGTTGCAAGAATAACCTTTTTGCAGATGTAATCGGCGCCCAATCTGGTAACACAGTGCCATAGGTCACCGTCTTTGAAAATGCGCACTATTTCGGCCTGTTTAACATCAAGACCACGCTGTTTTTCCACGGCGTGTTTCATATATGCGCTGTATTCGCGGCGGTCTATCTGCGCACGAAGGGAATACACTGCAGGTCCTTTGCCGCGGTTGAGCATACGGCTTTGCAGGGTGGTCTTGTCCGCCGCCCTGCCCATTTCGCCGCCCAGTGCATCTAATTCGCGCACAAGATGTCCTTTAGCGGTGCCGCCTATTGACGGATTGCAGGGCATATTCCCCACCCAATCGAGACTTACGGTGAACAAAACGGTACTGCACGAAAGCCGTGCCGCGGCAAGTGCGGATTCTATACCTGCGTGACCTGCGCCGATAACCGCAACATCGTATTGTCCGGCGTTATATTCGGGAATGTTCAAAAAAATCACCTATCCTAATTATTTGCCCACGCAGAACTTTCTGAAGACCTCATCGGTGACCTCGTTGGTAACGCGTTTTCCGGTAAGTTCTAACAGTGCGGCAAGTGCATCGTCGATACATACCCCCACTGCATCTAGGGTGAGGGCCATTTTCAGGGCGTTTTTGGCCTCAGTCACGGCGTCAAGTGCCCTTGTGGCGCAGTCGCGTTGGCGTTCGCTTATAAGTACGGCATCGTCGGGGGAAAGTTGCGAAATTCTGGTTACATCTGCAACAGTTTTGCTAAGTTGTTCGGCGCCGTCGTAAAGTTTTGCCGATATGCTTACCGCACAAAGGGGTGCCATATCTTCGGGTGTGAGCACCCGACCAAGGTCGCATTTGTTCAAAACAGCAACTGCTGTTTTGCCGGTTAGCATTTCAAGTAAAGCCCTATCATCGGCATCAAGTGGTTTTGAAGCGTCAAAAACGGCAAGTACCAGCGCCGAACTATCCAGTTTTTCTATTGCGCGGTTTACGCCCACACTTTCCACCGTGTCGTCGGTTTCGTGGATACCTGCCGTGTCGGCAAGATTGAGTGTAATGTCGCCCAGAACCACGGTGTTTTCTATAATGTCACGGGTGGTTCCGGCTATATCGGTTACTATAGAGCGGTCACTGCCGCACAGCATATTCATAAGGGTGGATTTTCCCACATTCGGTTTGCCCACGATAACACAGTCGATGCCCTCGCGCAGTATTCTTCCGGCATCGTAGGTTGAAAGAAGTTTGCCCAGCGCCGTTTCGGCATCTGAAAGAAGGGCAAAAAGGCGGTCAAGCGAAAGTTCGGGGATATCCTCTTCCGGATAGTCGGCAGCCACCGAAAGTGCCGCCGCCGTTTCAAGCAGACGGGCGGTAATGGTGTCGACTTCGCGGCTTATTCTGCCCTGTCGGGCGCCTCGCGATATTTTAAGTGCGGCATCGCCCCTTGCCGAGATAAGGCCCATAATGCTTTCGGCCTTTGCAAGGTCAAGTTTGCCGTTAAGAAAGGCGCGTTTGGTAAGTTCGCCGCCTTCGGCTGCTTTGGCACCGCAGGAAAGAACGGTTCGCAGTGCCCGACGCACCATAGCGGTGCCGCCGTGTACCGATATTTCAACCACATCTTCGCCGGTGTAACTTTTCGGCGCACGGAATACCAGTGCTACGGCATCGTCGATTATTTCGCCACCCTCTAAAAGTTCCCCGTAGGCGGCACGGTAACCGCCCAGGTCGCATAGTTTTTCACCCGAAAAGGCACGAAAGCAGCGGTCTGCCACGGCGAGAGCCTCGTCGCCCGATATTCTTATAACGCCGATACCACCCTGACCTACAGGGGTGGAGATTGCGGCAACGGTAGAGTCGGACATTTGTGCACCTCCAAAAAAGATAACTTATAGTAATAATACTACAAATCTGCTGATTTTGCAAGGAATAAGCCATAATTTACGGGATTGACAAAAAGGCGAAATTTTTGTATTATTAATTGTGTATATTTTTAGGTTCGAAAGGGTGTATATTATGAAAAATGAGATTTTGAAACTGCTCCGTCGCAATGCACGGTATACCGTCGAAGAACTGGCGTCGATGGTGGGCGCCGATGCCGCCGAGGTTGCCGATACTATAAAATCCCTTGAAAAGCAGGGAATAATCTGCGGATACAAGACGGTCATAGATTGGGACAGGGTAGATTCTGCCACCGTTTCGGCTATTATCGAACTTAATGTTGTGCCCAAGGCAGACCTCGGCTTTGAAGAGGTTGCCGAGCGTATCGCCGCATATCACGAGGTAGAGTCGGTTTATCTTATGTCGGGTGTGTACGACCTGAATGTTGTTGTAAAGGGTAAATCGGTTCAGGATATTGCAAGATTTGTTGCCCGTGAACTTGCCACTATCGATTCGGTAACATCTACCACCACCCACTTCGTTATGCGCCGCTATAAGGAAATGGATGTACAACTCTGTGAAAACAAGGAAGACGATAGGGGGCAGTTCCTGCTATGATAAATTATTCAGCAGTGCTGAATCCTACCGTTACAGAGATAAAGCCTTCAGGTATACGTAGGTTTTTTGATATCGCCGCAACTATGGACGATGTTATATCGCTTGGCGTGGGTGAGCCCGATTTCCAGACACCGTGGCAGATACGCAAGGCCGGTATTGCTTCGCTGGAGCGCGGAAGAACCAAGTATACCTCCAATTCGGGTCTTATTTCGTTAAGGCAGGAAATAAGCAATTATCTTAAAAGAAAATACGATACGCTTTACGACCCCGATACCGAGATACTTATCTCGGTTGGCGGAAGCGAGGCGATAGATGCCACCATACGCGCCATCGTTGGCGAGGGTGACGAGGTTATTATTCCTCAACCCAGTTATGTTTGTTATGAGCCCATAACAAGGCTTTCAGGCGGTGTTCCCGTTATTATTGAAACTAAGGCGCAGGACGATTTCAAACTAACTGCACAGCAACTGCGTGCAGCTATAACACCGCACACCAAGGCGGTTATACTGCCCTATCCCTGCAATCCCACGGGTGCCATTATGGAAAGGGCAGATATCGAAGCCATTGCCGAGGTTTTGCGTGATACCGATATAATCGTTATTTCGGACGAAATATATTCCGAACTCACCTTCTCGGGCAGACATGTTTCCCCTGCTTCGGTAGACGGTATGTGGGAAAGAACGGTAACTATCAACGGATTTTCCAAATCCTTTTCTATGACGGGTTGGCGTCTCGGCTTTGCCTGCGGTCCGAAAGAGATTATAAAACAGGTTACTAAAATTCATCAGTTTGCAATAATGTGTGCTCCCACTACCGCACAGTATGCCGCGGTAGAGGCGCTTCGCAACGGCGACGAATCGGTGCAGTCTATGGTTAAGGAATACAACCGTCGCCGTCGCCTTATAGTGGACGGTTTTAACAAGATAGGTCTTACCTGTCGCGAACCCAAGGGTGCGTTCTATGCCTTCCCCTGCATAGCATCTACCGGAATGAAGGACGAGGAGTTCTGCGAAAGACTGCTTCAGGAAAAGAAGGTTGCTGTGGTTCCGGGTTCGGCTTTCGGTAAAGGCGGCGATGATTTTGTACGCGCGTCCTACTGCTATTCTACAGAGCACATTATCGAGGCTTTGCACAGAATAGATGAATTTGTAAAAAGTCTTTAGTTACACCAAGGAGGGGTTTTTGTGCAAAAAATATCGGTGGCACTTGCCGTTTACAACGGCGAGAAGTATATCGCCGCACTTTTGCAGTCCCTTAAAGAACAGATGCGCCAACCGGACGAGGTTATCATCGTAGACGACCTTTCGACCGACCGCTCGGTTGAGATAGTGAAGGGATTTATCGCGGATAATGCGCTGGATTGGAAACTTGTTGAAAACAAGGAAAATTTGGGATACAGAAAAAATTTCCGCAAAGCAATATCCCTTTCAAGCGGTGATGTGATATTTCTTTGCGATCAGGATGATATCTGGTGCGAGGATAAGATAGAAAGTATTGCCGGAATATTTGCCCAACATTCCGAGATTCTGGCGGTTAATTCCTCCTTCACCGTTATCGACGGCGAGGGCAACGCCGACCCGATGACCGATCGCCGCGGCGCTGACAACTATGGTATGCTGCCCAAAAAGGCGGTTCGTCCTTTTGTTTCGGTAAACCTTCGGGGTATTTTCCACCGAAACATCTCTCCGGGGTGCACAATGGCGGTGCGGCGCGAACTGGCGGATGATTATGTCCGCTTGACACGGTGCGAACTGCCCCACGATTATGAACTTAATCTTATGGCAGCGGCGCAGAATTCACTCTATTTTTATAATGTTCCGCTTATTAAATACAGAATACACGGCGAAAACACCATCGGTCTTTCGGTGCGTGAACAGACCCGTGTTGAGATAGCAACCGAAAAACTTTCGGCAGCACTAGCGGCAGATAGTTTTGGCAAAGCAAAGGGACTTGTGCGCCTTTGCGAAAGGCGACTTGCCGCACTTGAAAAGATAAGTTTCTTTGGTGTGCTTCGATTGTGGTTTATTAAGGAGTATTATTCATATTTTCCGTTTAGAGAGCGGATAGGCGATATTTTATATATTTTAGGCAGGAGATAAAAATGGCAAAACTTTGGGCAGGAAGAACAGACGGTAATATCGATACCACGGCGGACGATTTCAATTCATCTATCCGTTTCGACAGCAGAATGTACCGTCAGGATATAACGGGAAGTATGGCACACGCAGCGATGTTGGGTGCGCAGGGCATCATAACCGAAAACGATGCCGCCGTTTTAATAGAAGGTCTTGAAGGAATACTGGACGATATAGAAAGCGGTTGCCTTGAGATCGATATGTCTAGCGAGGATATACATTCCTTTGTTGAATATGAACTTACCGCCCGTGTGGGTGATGTGGGTAAAAAACTACATACCGCAAGAAGCCGAAACGATCAGGTTGCTCTGGATTTGAGGCTTTATCTAAGGAACGAATGTGACGAGATACGCACACTTGTAACCGACCTTATCGGCGCCGTTGCCGACAAGGCAGAGCAATATAAGGATACCATTATGCCGGGATATACCCACCTTCAGCGCGCCCAGCCGATAACCTTTGGTCACCATCTTATGGCATACGCTATGATGTTGCTTCGTGATATTGAGCGTCTTGACGACTGCCGCGGCAGAATGAACCGTTCGCCGATAGGCTGCTGTGCACTTGCAGGTACTACCTACGATACCGACCGCCGTTTCGAGGCCGAAAAACTGGGTTTGGATGATATTTGCCACAACAGTATTGACGGTGTTTCCGATAGGGATTTTTGTGCAGAGATGCTTTCTGCACTGTCCATTCTTATGGTTCACCTCTCCCGCTTTTCGGAGGAGATAATCCTGTGGTCCAGTTGGGAGTTCAAGTTTATTGAACTTTCTGATGCCTACACCACCGGTTCCTCAATAATGCCACAAAAGAAAAATCCCGATATGGCAGAACTTGTCCGCGGTAAAACGGGCAGGGTGTTCGGCGACCTTATGGGTACACTCACCACGCTTAAAGGATTACCCCTTGCCTATAACAAGGATATGCAGGAGGACAAGGAAAGTATTTTCGATGCCTGCGATACAGTAAAAATGTGCCTTAAGGTATTTGCACCTATGGTTGCAACACTTAAGGCAAATAAGGAAAATATGCGTGCGGCGGCAGGCGGCGGATTTATAAACGCTACCGACCTCGCCGACTATCTTGTGACACGAGGTCTGCCCTTCCGTAGTGCCTATAAAATTTCGGGACAGATAGTTGCAAAATGCATCGAAGAAAAAAAGGTGCTTGAAACACTCACCCTTGACGAGTACAAACAGTTCAGCGAACTGTTTGACGAGGGCGTATACACCGCTATAGACCTTGATGAATGTGTAAAGCGCAGAATATCCGAAGGTGCAACTGCTGTGGCGTCGGTGGAAAAGCAGATAGCGTTGGTAAGAAAAAAAATACAGTAATAAAAAATCGGTTTTGGTACACTTCGCAAAGAAGCAAACCAAAACCGTTTTTTATTTTGTATTAAATTAGTAAGCCTTGCCCCAGTAGAGCATATGCTTGGCTTTTTTGCCGCAGCATACGCAGGTATCGGAAAGTTCAGTCTGTTCGAAGGGAATACAGCGTGAGGTTACACCTGCGGTCTCCTTAAGTGCATCTTCACACTCGCGGTCGCCGCACCACATAGCGCGGATGAAACCTGCCTTGTTGTCTGCAATATCCTTCATTTCGTCCATATTGTGAGCATCATATGTCATCATTTCGCGGCGGTCAAGTGCCTTATTGTAAAGTCCATCGCGAACGGCTTTAAGCATTTCGGGTATCTTCGTTTCAAGTTCATCAAGCGATACCACCGTCTTTTCACGGTTGTCACGGCGGACAACAACACAGCAGTTGTTTTCAATGTCGCGAGGGCCTATTTCGATGCGAAGCGGAACGCCCTTCATTTCATACTCTGCAAATTTCCAACCGGGGGATTGCTCACCGTTATCAAGTTTAACACGGCAAATACCCTTCAGGCGGTCGCACAGTTCTTGTGCCTTTTCGTTTACACCGGGCTTGTGTGAAGCAATGGGAATAATAACGGTCTGTATCGGTGCAATGGCAGGAGGCAGAACAAGGCCGTTATCGTCACCGTGGGTCATAATAACAGCGCCGATAAGGCGTGTTGTGGTTCCCCACGAAGTCTGGAAAGGATAGACCTGCTTGTTATCCTTATCGGTATAGGTTATATCAAATGCCCTTGCAAAGCCGTCTCCGAAATAGTGGGAGGTTCCGCTCTGCAAAGCCTTGCCATCGTGCATAAGGGCTTCAATGGTGTAGGTTGCCTCGGCACCGGCAAAACGTTCCTTATCGGTCTTTTGTCCCTTTACAACCGGCATTGCAAGATATTCCTCGGCGAAATGAGCATAAACATTCAGCATCTGCTCGGTCTCCTGCCGTGCCTCCTCGGCGGAAGCGTGAAGGGTGTGACCCTCCTGCCATAAAAATTCACGCGAACGCAGGAAGGGACGGGTGGTCTTTTCCCAACGCACAACGCTGCACCACTGATTGTAAAGCTTCGGCAGGTCGCGGTAGGAGCGGATGATATTGGCGTAATGCTCGCAGAACAGCGTTTCGGAGGTCGGGCGCACGCAAAGGCGCTCGGTCAGGCGCTCGTTACCGCCCATGGTGACCCATGCCACCTCAGGGGCAAAGCCCTCGACATG
>JAZOBW010000080.1:0-22496 GCA_045596185.1 Acutalibacteraceae bacterium
AAGCAAAAAATCTGTATTGTTCGATACAGAACATTTTTCAATTTTTGTTCGGGAGGCAGTAATAATGGACCGACGCCAGAAAAAAACAAGAGAAGCAATATTCAATGCTTTTTCGGAACTTCTTTCCGAAAAGAATTATAACCAGATATCGGTGCAGGAGATAATCGATGCGGCAAACATAGGAAGAACTACATTTTATGCACACTTCGAAACAAAAGATTTTCTTCTGAAAGAACTTTGCGAAGAACTTTTCGAGCATATAATGGATTCTGCTATGGGATTACCCCATAATCATTTCCATTGTTCGTGTGTTGATGCCGCGGATTCGGTTTTTTTGCATCTGCTGCGGCATCTTCAGGAAAACGATCTTAATATTCTGGAACTTCTTTCTTCCGAAAATAATGAGATTTTTTTGCGGTATTTCAAAAGCAATCTGAAAAAACTTATCGTAACACAATATGCTGATCGCGGCCAACTTAAAAATCCCGGACTTCCCGATGATTATTTGGTGAATCATATTTCGTCTTCATTTGTAGAGGCGGTCAGTTGGTGGATAACGCATAAGATGAAAGAAACACCCGAAACTATAACGGAATATTTTCTTGCAACAATAGAACCGATTTTATAAAAAAAGGCGGATTCACTTGTTCGGACAAATCCGAATAAAGCGAATCTGCCTTTCATATATTTATGGTATGAATATACATTTTGGTTTTTTTCTTTCGATTTATGTTCAAAATCAATAAAAGAAGTCTTGACTAACATTTTTTTTTTTGGTATAATCCTTATATTAGATTGAATCGTTATACACATTTTTTTGAAAGGGATGGTGAAAGGAATGGACAAGACCGAGAAAAAGAATAAACCTGTATCGGTAAACGCTAAATATAAAAAGCAGGTCGGTGCCGTTTTTAATTCTCTTCCCGAAGATGTAAAGGCCAGTTCACGCCGTCTTCAGTTTTTAGGTGGAATACTTCTGGAAACTATGATCGAAAGCGGTATTTATTCATCCAATCCTCTTTGCTCTAAAAAGGGACTTTCCGCATTGAAAAACGCATTGAAATTTTATAATATCGGTGTCAGCGCTCTTTCTCAGGCTCTTATGTCGCTTAGAGATGCCGGTTCGCACAGCGCCAATGAAGCCTATCGTGCGCACGTTGTCGAAGGCATCAAAATTGTCGATGGTATGATCGATTTCTCATCACTTTCTGATGATGATGCGTTTTACTGGGGCGTTCTTCGTGATGTTGTTGCTCAACACCACGAAAGGTGGGACGGTTCGGGTTATCCAAACTCACTTACCGGCGGAATGATTTCTCTTGCCGCCCGTATATGTGCCGTTTGTGATTGGTTCGATTTCTTCACCACTTCGGACGGTGATCGCGATAAGATGACGGTTGAAGCGGCGTATGATGAAATTAAAAAACATTCCGATGTTTTCTTTGACCCTATGGTTGTAGAGGCTTTGGGTGCTTCAATCGGTAAGATAAACGAATCTATTGATAACGGCGCACTATCCCGTGCTTCCGGCGGTAATAAATCGGTTCGTGCCATTGAACAACTTTACCGTGTAGTCTACGATTACAATAATCGCCTTACATATGGTTACGAAACCGATATCCGTCTCAACGATAAGGAACTCGGTGTAATATCAAGTGATGTTTTTATTCCTGTTGCCGAAAAAAGTTCCAAGATAAACGAACTTATAAAATGGTCGGTAGAACAGGCTTGTGAAGATGTTGTCGCACTTCATAAACGCGGTAGATTTACGGGTATTATTTTTATAAATATGTCTGTGAAATCTTTGATAAAGAAAAACTTTGTTGAGAATGTGGCACGTATCATTAATAACTACGAACTTCCTTATGATAGTTTCTGTTTTATGATTTCGGAAAATATGCTCTCTCTCGAAACCGAAAAGGTAAAGGCTTCCATCGATAAACTTCGCAGTCTTGGCTTTTCGGTAGCGATAGGCGGCTTTGGTACCCAGTATTCAAACCTCGCCGCATTCAAAGAACTTGAGGTTGATTACATAATGCTTGAAAAGGAATTCGTTTCGGGTGTCCTTACAAGTATCAGATCTAAGAAAATAGCCGAATCAATTGTGGAACTTTCCAACCGTCTTGATTGTCTGGTAATTGCCGACGGTGTTTCCACCAAAGAAGAGGCAGATGCCCTTTTTGCAATGGGATGCGCACTTATGCGTGGTAACAGATTCGGAAGATTTACCGATTATCACGGTATATAAAATTTTTGTTGAGGGGAGTGTAAAACTTGCCTTTAGAGGAAAATAATCTTAACGGCAATATGGAGGACAGTCGGCTTAAGTCGAAGGTTCTTGAATACAAGAGAACACAAAAACTCATTAAGTGCGGAGTAGTGGCCATTATCATAATTTTAATAGCAATGTTTCTTTTTGCACTTTTGGGATTAAACTTTTTAGGCACATCCGATTCTCTTGATGCTATTCAAACAGGTGTTGACAGTTCGTTCGAATTTCCGTACATAGGGGATAACGGAAACTGGTTCATAAACGGTAAAGATACCGGAAAATCCGCAACGGGTGAATCCCCCTATATTGGTGAAAACGGCAATTGGTTTATCGGCGATGAAGATACCGGTATTTCTGCCAGTGGCGCTCAGGGCGTTGCGGGTGATGTTCCCTATATCGGTGAGAACGGTAACTGGTTTGTAAATGGCCGCGATACTGGAATAAGCGCCAAGGGCGACGGCGGTGTCGGTGATAAGGGTGACGACGGTAAGGATGGCCTTACTCCCTATATCGGTGAAAACGGCAATTGGTTTATCGGCGATAAGGATACAGGTATATCCGCAAGTGGCAACGGTTCAGGCTCTAATCCGGGAACGGGCGATTATGTTGATCCGCAGGGCGATTTCACCGTTTCAATAGATCAGCATCAAGGCAATAAGAGCATCGCACTTTCCGAAACACGCGGATTTGCCAATCCTACCGATAACCTTTCAACTATAGGTATCCCGAACACCTGGAATATCACACTTGCCGATATTCCCGACGGGGTAGATAGTGATGCCGGCGGTGCCAAAAACGGCCAGAATTACTTTGTTTATACTTTCTTCCTTAAAAATACGGGTACAGAAACACTCGATTATAACGAGCGACTTACCCTCATGGATAACGAACTTAATGCTGTTAAGGCGGTTCGTTTCGCACTTTACAGGGATGGACAGCGTACTATATACGCATCTCCTGCTGCTAATGGTCAAAAGGAAGATTTTGCTTGTGATGAGGCATTCACGGGTGATATCAACCTTATGAATAAAGATCAAACGGGAATTGAACCCGGCCAGATAGTCCGTTACACGGTGGTTGTCTGGTTTGAAGGAAACGACCCCGAATGTATCGATAATATTCTCGGAGGTTCAGCCGGATTTTCACTTGGTTTCAAGGTAAAGTGATAGTCTAAATATTTTTTGCAAGGCCGGTCGTAGCGGTCGGGAGTGTTTCCCGATAGCGTGAAATCTAAAAACCGAAAATTTTTCCGATTTAAGGTTTGAGGAACCGATGCGGGAAGCAGTTTCGGCCGTTTCGGAGAAAAGATGAACTGCCCGGCAGAAATATTTATTCTTTCAGGACTCGGTGGTTGTCCTTGCTTTATGCAAATTAACTACCTGTTAATTCGGACTGTACCGATGTGGATTGACTCAATACACTCGGTGAAGTTATAAAATTAAAATTTTGGAGGTAAACAAAATGAAAAAGCGTTCACTTTTGGCTGCAACCGCTATGCTTCTCATAGCAGTTCTCGCAGCAACAGGCGCAACCTACGCATGGTTCAGCGACATTAAGGAAGCTAAGGCTCAGGTTGAAATGGGTGTTAGCGCCGGTAGCAGTTTGGAAATCAGTGCTGACGAAAGCGTATGGAGCGCTTATCTTGACGAGTCCAGCCTCACCGACCTTAACGGTAAGACCTGGACCGACTTGTCCACCACCGATTGCGGTACTTTCTATTCCGAAACTCGTGATACAACAAATGCTGCTGTTATCACCGGATATGAATCCGCAACACCTGTAGCAACTACCATCTATTTCCGTTCTACAGTAGCAGGCGACATCACCGTTACCGGTGCATTCGGTACCCACGATGTTAAGGAAGCACTCAGAACCGCTATCAAGGATGGCAACGAGGTAACAATCCTTGCTGATGGTGCTCAGACCATTAACACCGCTATCACCGGTACTGCTGTAGATGCAACTGCAGGTACACAGACCGCTCTTGATATCGCAGCCGACAACACTGTTGTTAAGATGACCGACAACGGCGATGGTTACTACAAGGGTTCTGCAACCTTCTATTTCTGGGTTGAGGGTACTCATGAAGATTGTATCAACCAGAATTCCGGCGGCAGAGTTGCTGTTGACTTCACATTTGCACAGGTTGCACAGCAGGGCTAATTTATTCTTATGAATTACATACTACCACGGACGGCTTTTGCCGTCCGTGGTGTAAGCCTTTTTATACCTTTACTAAAGATAATAAATTTTTATTGTTTTTAGCAAAAGTATAAAACGGGAGGTTTTTACCTTGTCAAGCGAAGTAAAAGAAAAAGGAACAAAATCAATTATAAAAAAGGTATTTGATATTCTTTTTTATGTGATTATTGGTATTGTTATAGTCGTGGCACTTACATATACGGTTATGTCCTTTGCTACTAAAGATGGTGTTACAGCTATATTCGGTTACACCGTGAGTTCTGTACAGAGCGGTTCGATGAGCGGTACTTTTGAAAAGGGCGATGTGATTTTTGCGAAGCAGTTAAGTGCCGAAGAGGTAGATAAATTAGAGGTTGATGACATCATTTCTTTCCATTATTTGGACCCCGAGACCGGCGAGAAAAAAATTGTTGCACACCGTATTATCGAAATTGCACCAAACGGCGGCAAGATAACAACACAGGGTGATGTTGCAAAGAAAAATAATAGTATCAGCAGTATAGAATATGTTTCCCGCGGCGATGTTATTGCCGAGTATACGGGCGCTAAGATACCGGGGCTCGGAAATGTTGTTGATTTCATTCGCTCCCCTACAGGTTTCTTCTGCTGTGTACTTATCCCTGTATTTTTGTTCCTTTTCTGGCAGATATATGTATTTGCCAAAACCCTTTCCGATGCCAAAAAGTACGGCAGGGAAAAGCAGGTCAATGACGAGGCGAGAGCACTTGCAGAGCAGATGTTCAAAGAAATGCAGGAAAAAAACGCCAATAACAATTCCGAAAACGCGGAGTAGTTTTAGTAAGAAAAAATTTCGAGGAGTGATTTTTTAATGTTCACTAACGATTCACTGAAAACTATAATAATTGCGGCATTCATACTTTTAGGTGTGGCTTTAGTTGCGGCGATAGTTTTTCTGATTATTATGCTTCTTAAAAACAAGGGCCTTCGCACCGATGTTTCCCAGAATACCGATGCCCTTATCGACGAGGTTGCAAAACTTTCGGCAGGTGCCGTTGTTATTGCTCCCGGCGGTACATCTGCGGCAGCGGCAGAGGAGGAAGAAGAGGCTGTTAATACCGATGAAAGCCGTTTTTATAAACTTTCTCAGGTTGATAAGGAATATGAAGGTTATATTCCGCCCGACTATGATAACGAAATCACACTTCCCGAAATATGTGAGCGTTTCCGCAACTTCGCCTGCTCTCGAATGAAACTTTATTATGATATAAAGATCATTCGTTTGTTCCTTGCATCCTTTGCATCTACCCGTCTTATCATTCTTCAGGGTATTTCGGGTACAGGTAAAACATCACTCCCGTATGCATTCGGTAAGTTCTTGCAAAACGATGCCGTTATTGCATCGGTTCAGCCTTCCTGGCGTGACCGTGCAGAACTTTTCGGTTACTTCAACGAATTCACCAAGCGTTTTAATGAGACAGAAGTTCTCAAAAAGATGTACGAGGCAACCCACAACGAAAACATCTATCTTACCATTCTCGACGAAATGAACATTGCGCGTGTTGAGTATTACTTTGCAGAAATGCTTTCAATTCTTGAAATGCCCAGCCGCGATGAATGGGTTATCGACCTTGTTCCCAATGTATGGCCCAACGACCCCGAAAACCTTACCGAAGGAAAGATGCATCTTCCCGATAATATGTGGTATATCGGTACTGCAAACAACGATGACTCTACCTTTGCTATCACCGATAAGGTTTATGACCGTGCAATGTCTATCGATATAAATGAAAAGGGTCATCCTTTCGATGCACCCGATACCGAACCTTTAACCCTTAGTTATAAACATCTTGAAAGTATGTTCAGAACTGCTTTCGAGGAGCATAAGGTATCCGAAGAAAATCTTCAGAAGATTGCCGATCTTGATGATTATGTTATTGAACATTTCCGTATCGCATTTGGTAACCGTATTGTAAAGCAACTTAAAGAGTATGTTCCCGCCTATGTTGCTTGTGGCGGTACTGAGATCGATGGTCTTGACTATGTTCTTTGTCACAAGATCTTCCGTAAATTTTCCAGTCTTAACCTTTCATTTGTCCGTGATGAAATTCCCGGTCTTATTACATATCTTGATAAAATGTTCGGCAAGAACAATATGAACGAATGTAAAGACTTCCTGCGCAGATTACAGAAACTTGTTTAATTGCTATTCTTTTTAAGGAGATGTCGTCTTGAATAAAGAATTAAAAGAACTTTACGATAAATATCAGATTACCACGGCGTCTCTTTTCGACGAGGACTCACCGTTTTCCACTCTGCTTTCTCAAATAGAAAGTGGACACAATGAATATACCCATTTTAGCCGTCGAATGGAAAAGATTATTGATATCAAGTGGGTCGATGCCATTGAAGAGTGTATAATTCCTCTTGATACAATAATCCGCAATCCCAGACGCTTCATCGTTCAGGAAGAGGAAATAGTTCCCATTGAAAGGGCAAGAAAAATAAGCGCGGAATCTATCCGCCATCTTGCACAGCATACCGATATGATTAACAGCGTTAAGGACGGTATGGTAACTCCCAGTAAGATACTCAATGTTTTTCGTGAGGAAAGTTACGATATATATGAAAACAGATTCATATATACCCTCCTTTACAATGTAAAGAACTTCATCGAAAAAAGATATTCGGTTATTTTCAAACTTTCGGGTGAAGAGAATATCAATATCATTAAAATGAACAGTGTTGCCAAGGTTGGTAAGGAAGAACTTAAGTATTCACTCCAACTTGATGCAAAGAAAACTTCTGCATCCCTTGATGTGGATGAGGGATCTGATGTTCTTATCAGAATTGAGAGAATCAGAAAGATCATTGATGAGTTTATGTGTTCATCTTTTGCAAGAGAACTTGCAGGATGTGCGCTTGTTCGTCCTCCTATTACAAGAACTAATCTTATAACAAAGGACCCCAACTTCAAGATGTGTCTTGATTTGTGGATCTTTATTGAAACATATTCCGATGTCGGATACGAAATCAATGTTGTAGAAAAGAACGAGCCTGTAAATCAGTCTTATATTGACCAACTTAACCGTTTGATGGCATTTAATTATATGCTTCTTAAAAATGAAGACGGCGATGAGGTTGATTTTTCTACAGTTCGCAAGAGAAAGAAATTAAAACCCAAATTTATACGCAACTTTATCGAGGAACTTATCAACGACTACGATGTTACAGACGATGAGATTCGTCGCGTGTTTGTTGATCAAATAACCAAGATAAGCAATAAGCGCAAGGCACAGGAAGATAAAATCGAGGCTGCTATCGGTCGTTGTATTGATTCCGAACTTGCTCGTAGAGCGGAGATTGCTGCCAAGAAGCGTGAAGAAGAAAAGCGTCGCGAGGAAATTGCACGCAAGAAAGCCGAGCGTGAGCGTCTTGCCCGTGAACGCGCAGAAGCGCGTGAGAAGGCACGTATCGAGCGTGAAATTGCTCGCAAAAAGGCCGCCGAAGAACGCGAAAAGGAAAAGGCAAGACTTGCTCGCGAACGCCAAAAGGCAAGAGAAAAGGCTGCTCGTGAAAAGGCTGCCGCTCTTGAAAAAGAGCGCATAACCCGTGAGCGCCAAAAGGCAAAAGAGAAGGCTGCCCGTGATAGGGCAAAAGCACTCGAAGCCGAGCGCATCGCTAAAGAACGTCAGAAGGCGAAGGAAAAAGCAGCTCTCGAAAAGGCAAAGGCCGCTGAACGTGAAAGAATAGCAAAAGAAAAACTGAAGGCTAAAGAAAAGGCCATAAAAGAAAAAACCAAAAAAGTTGCTGATAAGGTATGAAAAGGATAATATCTACAACAATATCCGTATTGTTGATAGCAATAGTTATATTTCTTGTTCTGTTTTCGGTAATTTCGGTTATTTCTATCAAGAACAATAAGGTACCTTTTCTGTTTGGATTTGCATCTGTCGAAATTGTGTCCGGAAGTATGTCGCCCGTGTATAATGCAGGTGATGTTCTGGTAATAAAAAAAGTTTCGGCAGATGATATAAAGGTTGGCGATGTGATTTCTTTCATATCTACCGACCCAAATATAAAAGGCAGTATCAATACCCATAGAGTGGTTGATATAACATCGGATAAAGAAAATGGTATTATATTTACTACAAAGGGCGATGCCAATAAAACAAATGACGAGTATCCCGTATACCAGGAAAACCTTGTGGGTAAGGTGGTATTGAAGAATACCTTATTTTCAAAATTGTTTTCGGTTTTGAGAAGCCAATGGGGATTTTTCTGTATAATAATGTTGCCGCTTTTAGCTGTATTGGGAATATCGGTTCATCAGTTTTCAAGTGCTGTTAAAAACAGTATTCAAAAGGATAGCGAAGAAGGAGAGATTAATTTTGAGTCAGGAAAAGATGAAAAATAAAAGCAATTTAATAATGCTGGCAGTGTCTCTCTTTTTGACGATTGCCGTTTGTTGCGCTGCATCTTATGCTTGGTTTTATAACAATACCACCGCTGTTGCAAGTGCCGAAATGCAGGTTGTTAAGTTTGACTTTAACACCAATGGTAAATTTAACGGCATTATGGATATTTCCCCCGGAACACCTATATACCCCGGTAAAGATTTTACCATTCCGCTTAAATTTACCAACGGTGATGCAGGGGAGGTTACACCGGCAGTTTTCAGTTTAGTTGTTGAAGAGATTAGCGATTGCCCTTCTAACCTTATATGGACATTCGGTACTAATTCAAACGGCTCAAACAATGGCGATGTAACAACAACCGTTCTTAATAAAGGAAACCTGATTACCGACCAGTCTATCGCAGCGGGCGGTTCTGCTACCTACTATCTTTACGGTAAGTGGGTATACAAGGATACCGAGGCGGATAATATCGCTGATACACAGTTTCAGGCGGAACACGACAGTGTATATATAAAACTGCGGGTCAACGCCGCACAGAATAGTTAAGAACACAAGATCCTGCGATTTTTATCGTAGGATTTTGGAGGTTAAATTAAGTGTTTGAAAAGATCAAAGAATTCTTAATAAAAACTCCCGAAAGCAAATGGTTCAGAAACACATTAAAGGTTTTGGTGGCAGGTCTTTGCATACTGGCAGTGCTGGTCTTGACGGTTAACATAACACTTATTGTGAAAGGCTACACTGATAAAGAGAATATGCCATCTTTTATGGGATATATTCCTGTAATAGTATGTGTTGATGATATGAAACCCATATTGAAAGACGGCGATTTGGCCGTTTGTAAAAAAACCGATGTAGGTAAAATTGAAAAGGACGATATAATCAGTTATTATAATTCCTCAATTTACGGCGAGTCGGTTATAACAAAACGGGTGTCTGATGTGAGAATTGAAAATGGTGAAATTTATTTTCACACAATTTCTGAAAACGGCGATGCACTGAGCGAGGTACTTGTCTATTCCGGTGATGTAGTCGGCGTTTATAAATTCAAAATAGTCGGTGCCGGAAGATTACTTTTGTTTATGCAAACAACTACCGGTCTGATAGTTTTTGTAATAGTTCCATTGGTTTTGTTCACCTTGTATGAAGTATCTGTAAGGATGCGAGTTGCAAAGGAAAGGGAAGAACAAACCGAGCAACTGCAGTCACAACTTGATGAACTAAAGAAGGAAATATCCGAAAAAAATGAGTCCGATGAATAAAAAAATCAGTAGTTATATTCGAAAGATTCCGTTAAAAGGTGCTATTGTCACTTTAGCGGCGATTTTGATTTTTTTGTTTTTAATATTCGGGATTATCAAATCAAGAAAATCTGTATTTATGCCTTTCGGGTTCGGAATAGCAACGGTTACATCTTCAAGTATGGAACCGGAACTTTCTGTTAACGAGGTCGTTTTTATTAAAAGGTGCGGGTCTTATTCTTTGAAGGATATCGTCGTTTACGAAAAGGACGGTACTGCAATAGTTCACAGAATTGTTGAGATATCTGATGACTCCGTAACCACACGGGGAGATGCAAATAACATAAACGATATTCCTATATCGGCATCGTCGATAAAGGGTAAGGTAGTTTTCAGTATACCGCATATCGGTGCATTGATAATGTTTATTAAAAGCGATGTAGGTATTCTATGTATGTTTTTAGTTGCATTTGTGGTGATAGAATTACTTTTTTTCTTAAATAACAGAAAAAATGACCGCAAGATAATAGAGTTACAAAAACAAATAAATGAGCTGAAATAAAGGTAAGAAAGGGTGGTATGATGAAAAAACATATTGTTTTAAGAGCATCGTTGTTTCTCATTGTGCTGCTGCTTGTTACAACCTGTATAATATCGGGAACCTATGCAAAATATGTTTCTACCGATATAGTCACCTCAACGGCGAATATTGCAAAATGGAGTTTCAAAGTTGAAGATACGGATATATCGAAGAACACAACATTTTCGTTTAAGTTATTTGATACCGTCAGTTATTCCGATACTAAAAATCTGACTCCTCATATGATAAATAACGATTTGATCGCACCGGGTACGGAGGGTTTTTTTGAATTGGATCTTAATAATACATCCGATGTTCCGGCAGATTGTGTGCTTACATTGAATTATGTTTTTAACGATCTGCCAGCAGGTGTATCTTCAATTCCGTTGGAATTTTCTTTTGATGGCACTAATTATTCAGCAACACCTGAAGCGGCCACTGTATCAGCCATTCCCAGCGGTACTACCAAAAAGGTAAATGTTTGTTGGCGTTGGCCTGCTACCGGTCACAGTGCAATTGATAAACTTTTGCAGACTACATCGGCAGGTGTTACCGTAACACTTACCGTTGTTGCATCGCAAACCTCACAATAACATTTATACATAACACTTAAAAGAAAGGCGGTTTTGTAATGAATTTCAAAAAAATTAAATTACCCGAAATATCCATTCGTGCAACCGCCGGTGTTTTGTGTTTAATAATGATTTTATGCTATTTCTCAGCCGATTTACTGGCAAAGTACACATCTTCGGGAAACGGTTCTGACAATGCATCCGTTGCATCTTTAGGCGAAGTTTCCATAAGTGGCGGCGGTGCATTTACGGCAAACAGCGGTATAACTCCCGGTGTGGACATTCCAATATCGCTTTCCGTAACTAAAACATCACAGGAATATGATGTTCCGTCTTGGGTTATTCTGGCATTTGACCTTAGCGTGTGGAGTTTTGATTCTGCCAACAACCGCTTGTATCTGGGTCAGAATATGCTTGAGTACAGGCACGAAGTAAATACAAACTCACAACTTTTGTATTTTGATATTGATCAGACTATGGTACCATACTCCTATTACTGGGTAAACGCAGGTAGTTATGGCAACTACGCCTTTTTTGCTCAGCGTGTAGAGTCCGGATCAACCGGCAGTATCAATCAACCGAATATAATCAAAAATAATAAACTTTATGTTTCGGCTGAAATAAACACCGATGATATTATCGCCATAAACACCTATGCCGATTCTATCACCGTAAAACCGTATCTCGTATCTCAGTACGGTTTTTCAAGCAACACAGCCGTTTCGGAACTTTGTAAACATCTTTACAACGAGGTAATAAGTAAAGAATAGATAATTGGTTATACAGTAAACAGAAAGGGGGTATATCGATGAAAAAAACGGTTCGTTCGGTCAAAAAGATTCGTTTGTATCGTATTATAGCATTCTTGCTTATAATTACTTTGGTATCGCTGGTTCGTTTACCCGATACTATTGCTGCCGATAACGGTACACAGGATGACGGACTCGCAACATTACATGTTGTTGTAAGAACCACCGAACCTTCATCCGATACACCCTATATTTTCCGTCTTACTTCTTCAGAAATTTCTGCAACCGATAATATGAATATGCTTCGCTTTGTTGTTTGGATAAGACCTAATACGCCGTCTATTTATATGGATACGGTTACGGGAGAGGCTATATATACGGGAGAGGCTATTATAAAACTTCCTTTGGGAAGTTACCGAATCGAGCATCCTTCAGATACTCGTTGGAGAACAGAAGATCTTAACACTGCAAATTCTGAAGGCACTGTAGACGATTCATTTAATGTTTCGGTTATACCTAAGAATAATTTTGCTGGTTTTGCTAATAACCGCGTATCTTTCAGTATGATGGATACAAGTGAAGAAGTAACCTGCATTTTCAATCTAAAAAGAAATAACGAGCGTTGGCTTACTGCATCTTATGTAACGCCTTCGTATACTGGTTAATATAACTAATCAACAATATGGGGAATTTTCAAGTCGGAGGAACCGCAATGTCTTTTGTAAAAAAAATATTACAAAAAATTTCTGATTTGTATAAAGGAAGCCGTCCTGTTTGGATGGCTTTGGTTGCGTTATCCCTCTGTCTTGTTATCGGTGTTGTTTCGGCGTTTTATAATTTTGTGTCTAATAAGATGCAGATGGATCTTGGTATGAATGAATTCAGCGTTATCGGCGATGGTAGTTCCTCAGCGGATTCCGGCGTAAAGAATAATACCGGAAGAAATGCATATGTAAGGGCATATATTGTTCCTTGTTGGCAACAGACAAATGAAGATGGAACCCCTAAATTGGAATATGAATATCTTGGTTACAGTGAATGGGATATTTCCGAAAAGATCAATTCAGGAGATCTTGTTGTTAATGATACCGATTGGAGAAAAGAAGGCAATTACTATTATTATAAAAGTGTTCTTGCAAATCAGTCCCAGACTTCTGCATTGGTAAATTCTTTCAATGGAAAAAGTATTTATACTTCGCAAAGAATGTCTCAGTATAATCCTAAAATTCTTTTACCGAATGATTTGTCTAACAATACATATAATAAAAATTATATTTATCCGCATCTTAAATATTTTGATTATGTGGATAGAAATGAATCGGAAGTTAAGATATATCAGGAAGTAAGGCCTTCTGATCTGGAAAAAACCGTTGCAGAGACTGACTATGCAGGTGGAACCGGCACCGAGGCCGATCCGTTTCTTATATCAACCGGTGAACAACTGCTTAAATGCGTAACATCTTCCGGTGTTGCGGAAAACGGCGCAAAACTTCATTTCAAACTTGTAACCGATATTTATCTTAATACCTTTAATGATTCTACCGGTACTTCGCTGAACTATGACCAGTGGTTCTACAGCCGTGATAAAAAGATTCGCTTCTGCGGCTGTTTTGACGGTAGCGGCTATACCGTTAACGGTTTATATATCAATTATAATAAGGGTGACTACAGCGCAAATAAGCGCTTAATAAACGGAAACGATAATGTTATGAATGAAAACGGCCAGGATAAGACCTTTGGCGGTCTTTTTCCGTGCCTTGGTCCTGGTGCAGAAATAAGAAATCTGGGAATAGTAGAGGCCACATTGTGGAGTTTGCCCTATTCGGGTGCTATAGCGGGATATGTATGTGCTCGTTCCGCAGACGACGAACCCATTATTATTGAAAATTGCTATGTTCAGAATGCCGGTTCTCCCGGTTTTTCTACCCACACCGAAAATAGCGGAGATGCAATAGGCGGTCTTGTAGGGTATGCAGAACTTGCATCCACCACCACTTCGGGTGAACCACTTCTGCAGATAAATAATTTCTATGTGGCAACCAGATTTGATGTTTGGGGCGAAAACACTACAGTACCCGCCGCCGATGCTTACAGAACGGCAACGGTAGGTCACACAAATACTCCTTCTCAGATATCTGTTTCAAACGGTTATTATTATTGTATTACGGAAGATAACACAGCATCTTCAAGCGATACTAAATACGAGGATGATCTGGCAGCCGCACCTGCAGGTGTTAATGTAACTAATGTATTTACACACCGTCAGACCAGTGATATGGTGAAAAATTATAGCACTATAAAAAATGGTCTAAGTTCTGTTTATAACAACAACGGCACCGATTTTGCATGGTCTTTCGAAGAAATAAGAGAAGATGCTTTGTACCCTGCAGACGGTCTTTTGGTTTCTACAGAGTTTTACCGTGCACTGACATCGCCGTATGAGAAACAGGAATCCAAATACCTTGCCAAACAGGCATATAAGGTGGTTTATGAACTGATTCAGGCAGAAGGTACTGCTGATTGGGGAACCACAACTCCTATAGAGGATGCATGGTATACAGAAGGCGATTTTATTCAGAAGTCTGATGTTGATACGCTTAAAAACGATTATGATTTTATGCCTGCTATCAATTATGGATTTTATAAGTACGATGGCACTTCTGCGGATTACGGTACTGGAATAAACAGTACCAGCGATGATAGATTTCAGCAGGCCGGTACTGCCCAAAACGGTGTATATCCTAATCAGCCAACAATAAGCGGAACACCATATATCAGGTTCCAGCCAAATAGTCTTTCTTCGGCACAAACGATATTTGAACTTACATCAAGTGATGGTTATCTGAATAAATCTTTAACACCTACAATGTCTTATATTGTTTATGCCAAAACTGCGGGAACATACACGGTGGCTCCGGAGTTTGTTGTTGGGGATATTTCAAACCCGACCGATATGTGTTTCCTTGTAAGTGCTAATGATGAAAAATATTATCGTAGTTATTTCAGCAATACAAACGGTAACTATTCTGCTAACCTTTTAGAAATTTCGCTTAAAGAAGGCATAAATATTGTTCGTGTAATATGCCCGGGCGATTTAAGCGCATTCGGCGGATGGATAAACCATAATGGTTTGTGGATCGAAAAAAATGATTTTTTAGAGGTAAAAACTCCACAGTTAAGTGTTGTTGATTTTGCTGAAGTTGTAGCTGTCGATACTTCTGTTGATCCGGATGGAAAGACGGTAACCCCTCTTGTTGCTATCAATGAGTACGGTATGCTTCAAACAAATAACCAAAACTGCATAAATACAGGTTATGCATTACAGATGAACAGAAACCTTATTACCCTTGAAAATCTTAATGCAACCACGATAAATTATTCGGCTTATACCTCTTTCCAGGTAGATAACAAGGGTATAGGTGGATATTATGATATTACTCTTGGATTTAATACTAACATCAAAGATTATTTTTCCGAGGGATATATAGTAGTTCGTGTAAATGGTGTAAACTATCAGCGTCAATATTACATAAAGGGTAGTGGTGAAAGTTCTACAAGCGTTAGAGAGGACCTTCCGCTTAATATCAGTGTTTATCTTAAAACCGGTACAAATAATATAACCATAACGGCACCGTTGGAAACATCGTCTCCCGAAGATTCCTATAAATCACTTCGATATGTAAGCTGGTTTAATCAATATGGTGTTAAATTCTACGGTGACGGCACAATAACTCATATAAACGGAACTGATTTTACACCCAGTGTTGAAACCGATCCTGATGCTGATTATCTTGTTCCGCCCCATATCTCTATTCTCGAAGCGGAAACCTATGCTCTTACTAACCGCTACGGTCAGGTTGAATCTTCCGGCGGTGCCACAGTTATCGGTGGTATCGAACCATGGTATTCGCAACTTCCCGATTGGAGCGGAATTCCTACCGATAGTTATGTTGAGCGTAACGAAACATATTATCTTGACGATAATGTTTCTGCCCATGTAGATTACACGGTATGTGCGCCTGCAGCAGGAACATATAAGATTAAACCGAGGTTTTATCTTGTTTTTGAAGATAATAAGTGGTTTGATGGCTGTTCCTACTTTATTATGGTTAACGATAAATTCAAAAAGATAAATATAGCAGAGACAGATTTGGAACGAGATGACGGAGGACGTTTTTGGTATCAACAGGTGTTGGATGTTGATCTTGTTGAGGGCGTTAATGTCATAAGATTTATTTCGGTTGATGCAAACACTTCATATATAGAGCAGGTAAAGAATGCTGCCGGCGAAACCGAGACAACGAGGTCTCGCGGATACGGTATAGAATGGTTCAACCATGATTACCTTGAGCTTATAAGCGATTCACTTATCGGTGTTAAATCTCAGGCAGCTTATCGTGGCGCAATTCAGTCTCATTATAGTTTTTCATACAACGGCGCAAAGTACCAGACTACCGAACCGATAGGATACAACAATGGCGATGGCGATTTTGCAACAGAAAGTAATCTTTTCTCGCGTTATAGACTTAAATACATTCAGCGCAATGGTCTTGCTACCACATATACGCCGGAAAATGTAACTTTGGAAAGTGTATCAAAAGCGCGTTTTGGTAGCGGAGTCAATGGCCTTCCCGCTATATCGTACACGGTTTCTGTACCTACATCAGGTTACTATGCAATTACTTTGTCATGTGCAACAAATGAAAATCTTACTAAAGGCAAGTTAGCAGTATTTGTTAATGACGGTATTGATACCGCTGCTAATGCAATAGGCACCCAAAAACGTAAGTATATTATTGATTTTATGGCAATGAAGGTAACAAATGAAAGCCGTGTCGATTGCTCTGTATATTTTGAAAAGGGCATAAATGTTATTACCATTACATGCCCAATAGATTCTGGTTTTATTAATAATTCAAACCGGTGGTTTGACTTGGGGGCAATCAGAATAACAGGTGGTATGGAGTTCACACCATATCATTCAAGGGTAAACCCGATAGAAAGATGGAGTACAGGATATATTGCCGGTTCAGGCGAAACCTGGACAGACCGTCTTGGAAAGTAAATAATAAATAAAATCGGTGCATATGCACCGATTTTATTTTGCGGGAGAAAAGTATGTATGTTTCGTTAAATGAACATTATAGGCAGAGATTCGGTTGTAAGGTATATAAACTGGCGGTAAATGCAGGTTTTACCTGTCCTAACCGTGACGGCACGGTGGGGGACAAGGGGTGTATATTCTGTTCTGCCAAAGGTTCGGGAGAATTTACAGATAGTGCCGAGGTGCCGATTAAAACTCAACTTGAAAATGCTAAAATAAGGGTTGAAAAAAAGATAAAAAACGGAAAATATATTGCCTATTTTCAGTCGTTCACAAATACCTATGCGCCAATAGATGTTTTGAAAAGGGTATATACCGAAGCGCTCGAACCTGATTATATCGTGGGTGTTTCCATCGCTACCCGTCCTGATTGTATAAGTGAAGAAGTTTTATCACTTCTTTCAAAATTGAATCGCATTAAACCTGTATATGTAGAGTTGGGGTTGCAAACGGTTCATAGAAAAACGGTTGATTATATTCGCCGCGGTTATGAGAACAATGTATATTTTCACGCTGTAAAAATGTTGAAGTCGGTTGGCATTAGTGTTGTAACACATATAATTATCGGATTGCCCGGAGAAAACGGTGAAATGGCTGTTGAAACCACACGTCAAGCGGTTTGTGCCGGTACCGATGGTGTGAAGTTTCATCTTTTATATGTTTTGGAAGGAACTGATCTGGCGGCAGATTATCAATCGGGAAAGTTTTGCTGTTTAAGTTTGGAAGAATATACCGATATTCTGAAAAACTGTCTTTCAATTTTACCGCAAAATATTGTTGTTCACAGAATAACAGGGGACGGTGCTAAACGGGATCTCATAGCGCCACTGTGGTCTGCCGATAAAAAAAGAGTGCTTAATTATATCAATAAACAACTTGGCAGAAATGTATAAAAACACAAGTATTGAAAAACAGACTTAAATGGGTAATTCCCATTTAAGTCTGTTTTTTGCTGTTATTCGGTGTAGGCAAAGGTGTTTCAGTTCAGAATATCGGTAAGTTCTTCGAAAGTAACAAATCGATATCCCGATTTTTTCAACATCAGTATTATCTGTTCAATGTGTTTGCCGTATGAAGTAATTCCCGCCTTAAGATAGTATTTATCGTACGCCTTAAGGTCTTTGATAAGCGGAATTTTCTGCTGGGTGAGTTCAAATGGGTGCAGATAGAACACATAATAATCATTGCTTGTTATATACTGTTTGATAAGACTTTTAATAAATCCCCAGTTGCTCAGCCGAACATAACCGCCACCCGATATTGGATATGGTCTACCGAATATTTTTTGTTTTGAAAGTCCAAATTCAAAAAAACCGTTATCACAAAAGATATCATCTCTAAGTTTTTTGAAATTTTTAAGTTTAAGATCAACAGTATGCCTTGCTTTAAGAAATCCAAGATGGCTTGAATCATATTTGAATCCGAGTTCTTTCAGTATTTTTAGTCGTTCATCATCAATGCTGAAACAGGGTGCGCGAAAACCGGTAATTTCGGTATTGAATATATTTTTTAATAATTCCTTTGCTTTTTGTGTTTCGGTGCGGAACTGTTCAGGCGATATATCCATCGGTGCGATGTGATTATAACTGTGCAGAGCAAGTCTGTGGCCGTTGTCTATACAATTTTTGAGTTTATCATATATTTTAGGCGCAAGGGAACCAACCGTAAATAATGTACTTTTGATGTTGTAACGGTCAAGAATTTTAATATATTCATCGAACCCGTCAAGCAGGTCAACATTTATTGATTCACCTGAGTTACTTACACATTCTGTATCGGTGAATGCTTCTACATCCATGGTGAAAACCGCAAATTTAGTTCTACTCATAACCTATCCTTTGAAAAAATCTATAATGGCATTGTCGTAATCTGTTGTGTTGTTGATTCGCAAATGCGAATGACCGCCTTTGTCAAACCAGACTAGTTTCTTGTTTTTTGCTGAACAAGCATTAAAAAGTAATTTGGTTTTTTCAGGAATCGAAAAAATATCTTTCTTGCCGTACAGAAAAAGCACATGGGTATCAGGTTTCAGTTTTTTGATGGCAGTAATGGGTTTATCTTTGTATACATTGGTGCCGGTGTAATGATTGATATGCATCATAGCAAGATCAAGAACAGGGAATAGGGGTCGCTTTTCAGCCATCATATGGCGTTTGAAGGTTTCGCGGAAGGAAACAAAGCAACCTTCAGTTACAAAACCTTTGACATAGGCGGGGCATTTGCTGTTTATCATTGCAAAAATAGCAGAAGATGTTCCGATGCAGATGCCGTGATACCATACCTCATGGTTGTGAAATTCTTTATGCACAAAATCGGACCACGCAAGAATATCTCCGCTTTCTTTTACACCGATGGTATTGTATTTGCCGCCGCTTTTTCCGTGACAACGAGTGTCGATTACAAGAATATTGAATCCCGCTTTTTCGTAAGGCGGTGCGAAATAATACGAATACATAAGACTTTCGCATCTGCCCGGAACGATTATTACACATCGGTCGGCGCCGAAATCGAAATATTCACCGTAAAGTTCAAAACCGTCGTTTTCTATCTTTACTTCGGTAATGCGTTGTCTATGTTCCTCGGCCCACTTGATACCACTGTTCCACATTTCCAACTGTTCTTCATTTTCGGGTGCAGAACATACCCTTCCCCATTTATCGGGAGAAGTGCGCACAAGTTGGGTTTCGTAAACCTTTTTTGAAATAGGATATGTGTATGCCAACATTGCAATAAAACCGCCTACTATAAGTACCGCAACGGCGATAATAATAATTTCAAAAGCCCCCATAAAATCCTCCAAAAGAATATTTACAATATTATACCATATATTGAAAAAAATTTCATCTTTTTTTTGCTAAAAAAAATGATAAAATTTGTTGAAAGAGGGAGACTTTTATGGTATTATGTATAAAGTATTAACAAATTAAAGTTGGAAGGAAGAAAAATATGTCTGATTTTGTTATTATTCCTGATACTTCTTCAGATTTAACCAAAGACTTGCGTGATCGCTTCGATATACCCGATTATATAAAGGGTATTGTTTATTTTCCGGACGGTCATCAGGAATTATCTGATATGGACTGGGAAAAGTACGACCCTAAGACTTTTTATGAGTCTATGACTGATAAAAAAACCATATATAAAACAGCCTGCGCACCTGCAGGTGATATTATCGAGGTGTACGAAAAACAATTAAAAGCGGGTAAAGATATTCTTTGTATAACCCTTTCCTCTGCGCTTTCGGGTACATACCAAACCTGCGAAATGGTGAAAAAGGAATTACTCGAAAAGTACCCCGAAAGAAAGATAATCTGTGTTGATTCTATGCGTTATTCTACAGCGCTTTCGCTTCTTGTGATTATGGCGGCAATAAAGCGTCAGAGCGGCGCCACTATTGAAGAAACTGCAAAGTTTGTAGAAGAAAACAAGCACTGTATTCATCAGATAGGCCCTATGGATGATTTGTTTTTTCTTGTAAAAACCGGTCGCATTTCTAATTTTAAGGCATTTTTCGGTACACTTGTGGGTATAAATCCTATGGCAGACTTCAATCGTCAGGGAATGTCTGAAGTTATCGGTAAATTCAAGGGTAAGACAAAGGCTTTCGATGCTGTTATCAAGTATATGCGCGAAACTATTATAAATCCTGAAGAGCAGATAATATTTGTGGCTCATTCAAACCGTCCTCAGGCAGCAGAAATGCTTAAAGATATGATTCAAAAAGAATTTTCACCTAAAGAAATAATCATAAACCATGTGGGAATGTCCTGCGGTGCTTCAATAGGACCGGGACTTTGTGCCGCATTCTATTTCGGCACCGAAATCAGCGAAGGTATGTCCCGTGAAAAAGAAATAATGTCTTCAATACTTGAGGGACAGTCAAAGAAGTAAGGAGAACACTATGAGAGATTTTGTTATTTTTTCCGATTCAACCTGTGATCTCGATAGGGAGACAAGGGAAAAATATAATGTAGATTATGTTAAAATGAATTTTTCTGTTGACGGCACCGAGTATGAGGCTTCTCTTGATTGGGAATGTCACTCTGCAAAAGAGCATTATGACCTTATGCGCAACGGAAAAAGGATATTTACAACACAGGTTCCAAAGAATATATATTACGAAAGTTTTGTATCTGCCGTTAAGTCGGGTAAAGATGTTCTTTATATATCCTGCTCTTCTGCACTTTCTGCATCTATAAATACTGCGAGAATTGTTGCAAATGAAATTAAAGAGGAATATCCCGATGCAGGTATTTTCTGCGTTGATTCTCTTATAAGTTCTCTCGGTCAGGGTTTTCTTGTAATCAAAGCGGCAGAAAAACGTGCCGAAGGATTGAGCGCAGAAGATACCGCAAAATATATCGAGGATATCCGTCTTAAGGTTAACCAGTGCGGAACGGTGGAATCTATGGAGTATCTTCGCAGAGCAGGTCGCGTTAAGGCGTCAAAAGCGTTTTTCGGTAATCTTTTCGGCGTCAAACCGATTATTATATCTGACCGCAAGGGACAGAATTACGCATATAAAAAGGTGAAAGGAATGGCAAATGCCAGAGTTGCCATAGCAGAACATATTGCTGCCGCTGCCGACGGTGTGTATGAGGATCTGTATATTTCTCATGCAGATTGCGAAGAAGAAGCGATAAGGATTCGTGACGAAATTCTGAAAATAGCGCCCTTCAAAAATGTTCATATGGGTGTTATCGGTCCTATTGTAGGTGCATCGGTAGGCCCCGGCACAGTCATATCTTTCTGTTACGGTACAGAAGTTACCATTGAGGGGAACGAATAAATAATGTTGCAAAATATTAACGGGAGCCAACTCCATCAGTTATTTTTAAGCGGATATCGCAATCTAAAAAAGAATATGGACTCGGTCAACGATTTGAATGTATTTCCGGTTCCCGACGGTGACACCGGCACCAATATGGTGCAGACTTTCGGCGGCGGAATTAAATCGATAGGTGACAACTGCGAAAATGTGGGTGATTATATGAAGACCCTTGCTCATTCGGTTCTTCTATCTGCAAGGGGTAATTCAGGCGTAATCTTTTCACAGTTTATATATGGCCTTTCGAGGGGATTTTCGGGTAAGGATACCGTTGCATTTTCCGATCTTGCATACGCCTTTTCCTGCGCAACCGAAGAGGCATACAAATCTATAATTGCCCCTACAGAGGGCACTATTCTTACCGTTATCCGTGAGTCGGCGGAGTTTCTCAATAACAATGCAGAGAATTTATCCGATTTCGAGAGCGGATTTGAGGCATTATTGGATGTTATGAAGACCACACTTGCAAAAACTCCCGAACTTTTGCCGGTGCTAAAAGAAGCGGGTGTGGTCGATAGCGGCGGTGCAGGTCTTGTCTGCTTTTTTGAGGGAATGTATGCTTATAAGTCGGA
>JAZOBW010000081.1:0-2937 GCA_045596185.1 Acutalibacteraceae bacterium
GCCCAATTTTACAAAATGAGCGGCAAAATTCATCGGTGCACCGCCGATGTATCTATTATCTGGATATACATCCCAAAGCAATTCACCAAAAGATAATAATTTCATAATAAAAACCTCTTTTAAGGAATAATTATAAACTTACCCTTTGATCTTAGTTTTGCATCGGCAAGTATTTCCGGTAAACGCTCAAGAGGTTCTGTAGCATATATCATAGAACTAACATCAATTTTACCGCTGTCAATAAGGGTAAGTGCACGTTTCTGGGTGTAAGGATTGATAAAGGAGGCTTTAAGAACAACTTCCTTCTTAAAAATTTCAAAAGGTTTAATTGAAAGTTTATCATTTGGTGCTGTAAGACCAAACATCATAACAACAGAATCTTTGCCGGCAATTTCGATAGCCTGTTCTATTGTATTAAGTCTGCCAACACACTCTATAACAGTAGAAATACGTTCGATACCGTTGTTTTTTAGAACCTCTTTCACATTCTCAGTAATAGGATCTATACATATATCGGCTCCTAGTCTTTTGCATATCTCCCGCTTTTCTTCAACGGGTTCTATCATAATCAGTCTGCCGGCACCTGAAAGTTTAGCAAGTTGCAGCATTATCATACCAATCATTCCACCGCCGATAACAGCAACAGTATCGCCGCACGAAATGTTGCACATATCAATACCGTGTACACAACACGCAACAGGTTCAGTCATGGCCGCCATTTCATAGGTTGTTGTATCGGCAATTTTGTATACTTGCGATTGCGGAACTGCGCAGTATTCGGAAAAACCGCCATTAACTGTTGTGCCGATACCTATCATACTTTCACAAAAATGACCGATGCCACTCTTGCAATAATAGCATTCATTACACAGTTTGTTAGGGTCAACACAAACACGGTCTCCTACCTTTATTTCTTTTACATTATCGCCTATTTTTTCAACGATACCGGCAAATTCATGTCCCAAAACCGTTCCGGTCGGGGTCGCCGCAGCGCCTTCGTCACCGTTGAAAATGTGAACATCTGTGCCGCATATACCGCAGGCTTTAACCCGTATCAGAACATCATCGTGTCCTACTTCGGGCATAGGAAGATCTTCAACTACAAGATTGTGTTTTTCATAAAAAACTGCAGATTTCATTTATTTATCCCCTTTTTATAATGAACATTGATAACATTTTCTGTTTTCAAAAAAGAATATATTTCTAAATCCAATCTTCTTAAGACTTTTCACCGCATCACTAAAGAACATTGATGCGTTTGATGCGATATGTGCATCGGAACCAAGAGTTATAAGGTATCCGCCCATATCATAATACATATGTAGAATATTTTCGTCCGGCATAAAGTTATTTATCATACCAAAACTGGAAGTGTTTACTTCAAGTGCGATACCTCGTTCAATAACCGACTTTAATATTTCTTTTATTGTTCCGTAGTAGGGTGTTAAATCAACTATATGACCGTATTTACCACAAATGTATCTAAGTGGGCAGGTAAGATGAGTAAGAACATCAAAATCTCGTGTATCAAGCATTATGCGCATATCACGGAAATAATTATCTAAAAAACGATTGATTTCATTTGTAGTGCAACGCGAAAAATCCATACCGGAATAGGGATACACACCGCCATCGTCGGCTTTAACTACATGAACAGAGCCGAGAATAACATCGTACGGTTTCATTTTTTCCACCATACGAGCAGCATCGGGATACCAAAAACCCTCGCCCATTTCTACGCCTGAAAGAATCTTAACACAACCATCGGAATTGTTATTTAATTCTGCTACATTTTCAAATGCTTGTGCTATATATTCGAAAGTATCACCATTAGCGTGTTCAAAGGTATCACAGTGGTCGGTAACCGCAAAAATTTGCGTACCACGCTCTTTTTGTACCGAATATGTATTTTCGATAAGTTCGGTTGAATCGTGAGAAAACTTTGAATGTGTATGCATATCGGCAACAACACCCGAATTTCGTATTGGTTTTATGATACCGTTTGTTTCAACAATATCCGCACCAAGTGCCACCACTTCATCAAACCGACTGTAATTATCGATCTGCCAAATACCGACATCGCCGAAAGATTTTGCGGCCTTTATGTTTGAAATATCAGAATATGGCAACCAAACAGTAAGTCTGTTTTCAAAAACAAATTCAGAGATTTTTTCAAGAACACTTTCAGAAAAAATGCCATCGTAATGAAAATGCATTTCGGGGAAGATGTCATTGACAAACAGTAGTTCCTCTGCACTGCGGCAGGTGAGTTCTACAAATTCTTCATAGGGTTTTATCAGTTCAAAAAATGTTTGTTTTTGCGCAAGAGTAAAATCACAAAATTTATTATCGATTTTCAACTTAACGCTTTTATCTTTAAGATACTCAAGCAGTTCTTTCAATAATACGATTTTCGTAGATTCAAATTTAATTGAAAAATAAGCACCGAAATCATAAGTAAGCGCCTGTTCGTATAAAATTTCACTAATATCGATTTGGCAGTTAAGTTCGTTTTTATCAACATTTCGCGCAGTGCGATTAAGTGTGCTGTCGTGCAATAAAACAAATTGCATATCCTTTGTAATAGAAACATCGGTTTCAATAATATCATATCCCTGCTCTACAGCCGCAATGAAAGCCGGCATGGTGTTTTCGGGATTTTCGCTTGAAACACCCCTATGTGCCTGATATTTCATAAAACTCCCCCTTTGGATCTTTTATATTATAAACTTATAAATCAAATAAATCAACAGGTTTATTAAAAAATAAGAAGCGGTCAGTATTGTCCAACCACTTCTTATTAAAAAGATTTACTTTTCGAAATCCGGTACAAAAACGGGCATTAACTGAAGTTTGAAAAGATTGTTTTTATGCATACGGTCAATACGTTCTTTAGTAGTTTCATTTTCAATTTTGCCCGTTCTGATATATCGGTCA
>JAZOBW010000082.1:0-1909 GCA_045596185.1 Acutalibacteraceae bacterium
GAGCAATAAACTCGTTGATACTTGCCACCTGCTTCGGTGTTGTTGCAACCGACTGAACAATAAATTTATCAATACCAGCCCTATCACCTGCCGCAATAAGATCCTCTACCGTTCCGCGGCAGGCAGATTTTACACCGTAAAAAGCATCGGTAGCACCGACCGCTTTGTCCACTATTTTTTCGGGGTATATATGGCAGTGGGCATCAATAGCAAAATATCTGCCTTTAATCATCGGTATCACCCATTCTTTTTAAGTCCCAATTTTTCGGCGGCATCTTCACGCATTTTATACTTTAGTATCTTTCCTGCGGCGTTCATCGGGAATGTTTCCACAAAGTCTATATATCTGGGAACCTTATGACGCGCCATATGCGCCGCAATATACGACTTCATTTCGTCCTCGGTCATCTTCTCGCCGTCCTTGAGAATTATACACGCCATTATTTCTTCGCCGTACTGCTCATCAGGAACGCCGATAACCTGAACATCTCTTACTTTAGGGCAGGTGTAGATAAATTCCTCTATTTCCTTAGGATAAATATTTTCACCGCCGCGAATTATCATATCCTTAAGACGTCCGGTTATGCGGTAATTACCATCGGCATCACGGCAAGCAAGGTCACCTGTATGGAGCCAACCTTCGCTGTCGATAGCCTCGGCGGTTGCCTTGGGCATCTTATAATAGCCCTTCATTATATTGTAACCACGGGCAACAAATTCGCCGTTTACACCATCAGGACAATCAAGCCCCGTTTCGGGGTCGATTATTTTACATTCAACATTTGCAAATGCGCTTCCTACCGTTTCGGTACGAACTTCAAGTGAATCGTAATAACTGCTCATAGTACAGCCGGGGGAAGCCTCGGTCTGACCGTAAACCGAAACTATTTCCTTCATATTCATAACTTCGGTAGCCTTTTTCATAAGGTCGGCAGGGCAGTTTGCACCTGCCATAATGCCCACACGCATATATGAAAAATCGGTTTTTTCAAAATCGGGATGCTGCATCATAGCGATAAACATTGTGGGAACGCCGTTAAATGCAGTTATGTGCTCATTATGAACACAAGCAAGTGAAGGCTTGGGTGAAAAATACGGCATAGGATGCATTGTTGCACCGTGAGTCATCGAAGCAGCCATAGAAAGTACCATTCCGAAACAGTGGAACATAGGAACCTGTATCATCATTCGGTCGGCTGTAGAAAGTTCCATATGGTCACCAATATATTTACCGTTATTTACAACATTATAATGGGTAAGCATAACACCCTTCGGGAAACCGGTGGTACCAGACGTATATTGCATATTGCATACGTCATTCTTATCAACTGCAGCTGCCATACGGTATACCTCTTCAACCGGAACCTGTGATGCACGCTCAATTGCCTGACTCCAATTAAGACAACCCTTCATATCAAAACCAACTGTGATAACGTTACGCAAAAAAGGAAGTCTCTTACTGTGAAGCGGTGAACCAGATTTGGTATTTTGAAGTTCGGGGCAAAGCTCAGATATAATTTGAGAATAATTAGCATCACGATAATTTTCAATCATAATCAGAGTATGAGTATCTGACTGCTTAAGAAGATACTCGATTTCGTGAATCTTATAAGCTGTATTGACGGTTACCAAAACTGCGCCTATTTTAGTCGTTGCCCAGAATGCAATATACCATTGAGGAATATTGGTTGCCCAAACCGCAACATGATCCCCGGCTTTAACGCCTAGTGCTATTAAAGAGCGAGCAAAGGTGTCAACATCGTCACGAAATTCGCTATATGTACGAGTATAATCGAGGGTTGTATACTTGAAAGCGTATTGATCAGGAAATTCCTCAACCATACGATCAAGAACCTCACCAAAAGTAAGATCGATAAGTATATCTTTTTTCCAGACATATTTACCCGTA
>JAZOBW010000083.1:0-2439 GCA_045596185.1 Acutalibacteraceae bacterium
ATTCAGTATCAGGGCAAATATGGTCCTGAACTTTATTCCGATGTTCTTGGCCTTCCTTTCGGAAGGGAAAATATTGTCGAATATGATGGCTGTGTTAACCTTATGAAGGGTGCCATTCAATGCGCCGATAAGGTTACAACCGTTTCTCCAACCTATGCGCGTGAGATTCTTGATCCTTATTATTCGCACGGCCTTGACAATATTCTTAAACAGTTTACCTACAAGCTCACCGGTATTATAAACGGTATCGATTATGATGTTTATAATCCCGAAACCGATAAGCAAATATATAAGACATATTCATCTGATGATATGGCGGGTAAGGCATATAATAAGGAATGTCTGCAAAAGGATATGGGACTTCCTGTTAATGCCGATACTCCCGTTATCGGTATGGTAAGCCGCCTTGTAAAACACAAGGGACTTGATCTTGTTGTGCATGTTTTCGAGGAACTTCTCAAGGCGGATATTCAGTTTGTAATTCTCGGTTCGGGTGAACTTGAGTTTGAATCCTTCTTCTATGAAATGGCAAAACGCTATCCGGATAAAGTTGGTCTTAAACTCGGTTTTGATGCAAATCTTGCACAGAAAATCTATGCCGGTTCCGATATGTTCCTTATGCCCAGCAACAGTGAACCATGCGGTTTGGCACAACTTGTTGCACTTCGTTACGGCACTATTCCGATAGTGCGTGAAACTGGCGGTCTTAATGACACCATTACCGATAGCGGTGATGGTCAGGGCAACGGATTTTCATTTGCAAACTATAATGCACACGATATGGAAAATACCGTTTGGCGTGCCCTTGCAGGTTTTGCTGATAAGGACGGCTGGAATATTCTGAGACAGCGCGCAATGGCCTGTGATAACAGTTGGGCCGCTTCTGCAAATTCCTATATTGGTCTTTATAAGGAACTTACAGGTAAAAAAAGATAGTATTATATATAAAGGTAACGATTTTTCGTTACCTTTATAGTTTTGAAAGGAGCGACCCTTTTTGACTGAAACACTTCATTCATTATTTTTGGGAATTGTTCAGGGGTTGACAGAATTTTTGCCCATTTCAAGTTCAGGCCATCTTAACATTATGCCATGGCTTTTCGAATGGGAAAATATGTCCGATTCTTTTGATTTGGCACTTCACGCCGGAACATTACTGGCGATCCTTATATATTTTTTCAAAGACTGGATCGCACTTATTTGCGGCGGTTGTAAAATGGTTTTTAAGAAAGAAAAAAGCACCGAGGGAAGATTATTCTGGTACATAGTTGCGGCTACAGTTCCTGCCGGTCTGCTTGGACTGGTGCTTGAAAAGGTTATGGAAATTGTTGTAGGCGATAATATGAATGCCGAAATGATGGTAATTTCACTTGCACTTATTATAATGGGTATTATTTTATATCTGGTTGATAAGCGATGCAAATCCAATCTTTCACTTTCGGATATGAATTTCAAAAAAGGCTTTCTTATCGGTGTATCTCAGGCGGTAGCAGGTGGAATACCCGGTGTTTCCCGTTCAGGTATAACGATGACTGTTGCGCGTTCAATGGGATTAGATCGCGAAAGTGCTGCTAAGTTTTCTTTTTTGCTATCCGCACCTATTGTAGGCGGTGCAGTTTTGTTATCGGTTACCGATTTTACCTTTGATACCGCATTTTTTGTTGGTCTTGCTGCAAGTTTTGTTTCGGGTTTATTCGTGATAAAATTCTTGATGAATTATCTGAAAAAAGGCAGTTATAAGGTGTTTGCCATATATCGTGTAATATTTGGTCTGATAATATTTTCAATTGCTTCGGTTCGTATGTTCGGATAATTGTTTCAGGCGTGGGTTGTACCCACGCCTTTTTGTAACACCTGCAATAAAAAAGCATAAGATAATGTGATAAGATTTTTTCGGCAGTGATTATTTTCTATCTAAAACGGTAAGAATATAACCGAAAAGAATTTGCGGAGTGTGAAACAGCAATGAATATTAAACGCGGAGAAATTTACTATGCTGATTTAAGTCCAGTTGTCGGTTCGGAGCAAGGGGGAGTTCGCCCTGTTCTTATTGTACAGAATGATGTAGGCAACCGCTACAGTCCAACCGTTATTGCAGCAGCGATAACCAGTCAAAGGGACAAAACAGAACTGCCTACACATATCAGGGTTACCGCAGACGGCAGTGGACTTGCTAAAGACTCCATAATTTTACTTGAGCAGGTAAGGACTATAGACAAGCGTAGATTGAAAGAAAAGATGGGCAGTCTTGACGGTTCCAGTATGGATATGGTGGATAGGGCACTGAGTGTAAGTTTCGGTCTTCAAAATCCGATGGCAAATATGCAAAGTTAAAATATGTCGGTTACTGCATATTTTATTTATAAAATCTTGACTTTTATACGCATATGGAGTAAAATAAATATACTGCATATGCGGGTGTGGCGGAATTGGCAGACG
>JAZOBW010000084.1:0-5451 GCA_045596185.1 Acutalibacteraceae bacterium
ATACATATCACCTCTTGTAACTTTTACGCTTTTTAGATAATTTGCAAATCGTAAAAACTATCAATATAGACAGCAACGCTCCGCTGCTGTCTATACAAACATCACGAAATTGACAACTACGCCCCGGAACAAAATACTGATGTATCTCATCACTAAGGGCATACAATGCACAAAATACAAACGCAAAAATAGGTTTTAAGGGTTGTGAAATCTTTGTAGTGGACATTGCATTGACAAATGCAAGAACCCCTAATAAAGCATATGCGGTAAAATGCGCAGTCTTTCTGACTAAAAAAGAAAGGTTAGACATAACCGCAAGTTGTTCCGCCTCGGAAAGCGACTTGAAATCGGGATAAAATATATGTTGCGCTATACGAGTAAAGATATCACTTGTATTTTGCGAATCATTGCTGGGCTGCGCTGAAAAACAGAATATAACCAGCATCCACAAGACAAGGGCAATTATAAAAATTATGTTTCGAATTTTTATCTTTGTCATTTCAAATACGGTAACGGATCAACACGAGTTCCGTTTTTAATAAGCGTAAGATGCAGATGATATCCGGTAGAATCACCCGTGGTTCCTACATAACCGATTACCTGACCCTGTTTAACCTTTTGACCGACCGATACCGCAGTAGTGTTCATATGCGCATAAACTGCCTGATATCGGGCACCGTTTACAGTACCGTGATCAATGGTAACATGGTTACCCCAACCACTGCCGCATCTGCAACGGGAAGTCTTATCTTTGTGAGGGCAACTGTTATATGTTTTAATAACAACACCATCGGTCATAGCAACTATTTTAGCACCATAAATACCGCCTTGCGAAATATCGATACCGGTATGCATAGCGCCCCAGCGCCAACCCCAATAAGAAGAAATGTTATAAAATCCAGGAACAGGCCACATAAATCCGGAAGCGGAGTTTATAAACGATTCCGAAGAGTTAGCAGCATTGGCAATACTTTCAAGATAATCTAACTTTTCTTTAAGTATCTTGTCGTTCTGTGCCTTGTCTGCCTCTTGAGATTTCTGATCGGCGGCAATAGAATCGTATATAGCCTGTGCCTCACTCTCCTGCGCTTCCAGTTCATTCTGTTGGCTTTGAATAGTGCTTCTTATAGCGATCTGACTGTCAAGAAGTTTCTGATTTTCAACATTCTTTTCATTTAACACCTCGATTGCAGCAACAATATCCTCAATAATAGTCTTATCATGTGCCGAAACAACCGATGTCATCTGTGCAAGTTGCAAAAAATCCGAAAAGTTTTCTGCACCCAGAAGAATTTTGACGGAACTGTCAGAATTACTCATATAAATCGCTCTGATGCGTTTTTTGAATGCAAGTTTATTTGCTTCGATTTCTTTATTTTTAGCATCAATTTCCGCCTTGTTAGCGGCAATTTTCGCATTTATACTGTTTATCTCACTATTACAACGATTTATCTGTGCCTGCGTATTGGCAATCTTTTTCTGAATTGCCGCAAGGATAGCAGACTGATTGCTTTTATCTTTTTTAAGTCTGTTTATTTCTGCCTGTATTTCCTTTGATTTTTGCTGAAGATCGGCAATATCGCTATTGATATCTGCAGATACAGTCAAAGTTGAAGCGTGTAGACAAGTGAAAATCAAGGTAAAGCAGAGTAAACAAGCAAAGAACTGTCTGGCAAATTTTTTCATAAAAACCTCCGTTAGGTAAAAATATTGCCCCTTAAATAATCCGCATTAAATGGCGGCAAATTCACTGCCCTCTTTACGCAGATATTTGCCAATCATAATAAAACTGCCGAGCGCACCGGCAAATACACCGATGCCGACGAATATCGCCAACAGATACCAAGCCATATCACCATAACCGATTATATCGCCGGTGCCAAGTGTTTTTGAAATTGTTTCTGTTGCAACACGGTAACAGAAATAAAGCAACCCTTCCGAAAGTAAAGCCGATATAATACCTATCAACATTCCCTCTACAACAAACGGAATTCTGATAAAGGCATCGGTAGCACCAACCGCCTTCATAATGCTTATTTCAAGTTTTCTGTTATACATCGTAACCCTTATTGTGTTAGAAACGATAACAAGTGAAATGATTATAAGAATAGCAATTATCCAAAAACCTGCAACCGATATTCCCTGCTTAATTGCGGTAATCTTATCAGCAAGGTCGCCCTGCGACTGAATAACATCAACACCGTCAAGTTTTTCTATCTTTTTAATGGTCTCATCAAAAAGAGACATATCCTTCATTGTAACCTTAGCAGCAGCGGAAATCGGATTGCCATATTCATCATCAAGGAAGGAAAAATACTCTTCCTGACCGTCTATCATACTTTCTTTAACGGTTTCAAGACCTTCTTCACTGGATATATACTCAACCTTTTCAACATTATCGAGAGCCTTAATATCCTTGCACAACTGTTTTGCCTCTTCCTCGTTATGTATAACATAGTCAGATTCTTTAATTCCGTTTTCGTCAGCCTCTTCGGTATCTGAATCCGAGGATTCTGTCTCGCCCTTTTCTCCGTAAAGTGCCCAGTTATAATCTTCCATATACACCATGACAACATTTTGCTGTTCAAGATTGCCGAGCGCCAAAGAAACATTTTCAGAAATAAGTACTGCAAGACCGATAACAACCATACAGGCAACAAGAACGCCAATAGATGCCAGTGTCATAAGACGGTTAGCCCATATATTCTTTACACCTTCACCGATGAGGTATTTTATACTACGCATTTTCATTATTCCATACCTCCGGCCGCATTATCGGCAACAATTCTGCCGGAATCAAGCATAATGACACGGTGCTGGAAATCACGGACAAGATTATGATCGTGAGTAACCATAAGAATTGTAGTGCCACGCTTATTTATTTCTGATAACAAAGATACTATTTCGTATGACATATTGGGGTCAACGTTACCGGTAGGCTCGTCCGCAATGATTAGGTCAGGCGAGTTGACGAGAGCACGGGCAAGACCTACACGCTGCTGCTCACCACCAGAAAGTTGACGAGGCATAGAACGCGCTTTATCACCAAGACCCACCCTGCTGAGTGCGGCAGAAACACGTTTGCGAATTTCTTTATTGGATTCTCCAACAACATGAAGTGCAAAAGCAACATTATCAAAAACATTCATTGTGGGTATCAGGCGAAAATCCTGAAAAACAATACCCATTGTGCGTCGCAGAGACGGAACTTTTTTTCTGGACATTTTAGTAAGATTAAAACCGTTAACGGTAATGATACCGGTATTTGCCTTTTCTTCGCGCATTATAAGTTTCATAAATGTACTTTTACCTGCACCGGAAGAACCGACAACAAAAACAAACTCACCCTTGTTGATACGGATGTTTACATCTTCAAGAGCATGTGTACCGGTAGTATATGTTTTTGAAACACCGCGAAACTCAACTACTGGAACATCGTTTGCAGCAACGGTCTGATTTACAATATCATTGCTCATTTGCAAGTTACACACACTTTCAATCAATATTTTACGGGATTGCTTCTAAGGTATTTATTTACCATCAAAGCGATTTTGAAAACGATGGCATGATCAAATTCACGAAGATCAAGACCGGTAATCTTTTTTATTTTAACAAGTCTGTAAACAAGGGTATTTCTGTGTACAAACAGTTTTCTTGATGTTTCGGAAACATTAAGATTATTTTCGAAGAAACGCTGTATTGTAAACAGTGTTTCCTGATCAAGGCTATCTATAGAACCGCGCTTGAATACCTCTTTCAAGAAGGATTCGCAAAGGGTGGTCGGCAACTGATATATAAGCCTTGCAATACCAAGGTTTTCATATGAAATAATGGTTCTTTCATTATCGAATACTTTACCGACTTCAAGGGTAGTTTGTGCTTCTTTGAAAGAACGCGCAAGATCCTTAAGATTTGAAACAGTGCTTCCGATACCGATAACTACATGGGTATAAAATTCACTGGAAAGGGTATCGGCAATAGAGGCGGCAAGATTTTCAATATGTTTGGGCTCAATATCCGATTTTGTTTCTTTTACAAGAACAATATCGGTTTCGTTTAGATTGATAACAAAATCCTTGTTTTTATCGGGGAAAAGATTTCTGAGCACATCATAGATGGAAATATCATTATGTTCAACCGAACGAATTAGAATAACCGTTCTGGAAACATCGCTATTGAAATAAAGTTCACGCGCCTTAAGATAGATATCACCGGGCAGTATGTTATCAAGAATTATATTTTTGATGAAATTAGAACGGTCATACTTTTCATCATAATAAAATTTAATATTAGAAAAAGCGACGGCGAGAACTGCGGCATATTTACTGGAAATAATATCGTCACCCTCGACAAAAACGGTATACTCAACACCCTGAGATGCATCGATAGTTCTAAAGGTGTATCCGTTATCAACAAATACCTCGTTTGCCTGTCCCTGAATCATAAATTCAAGGGACTCACCTATTCTTCCAAGTTCACTACAAGCGATAATAATAGAATTTTCATCGACAACACCAAAGGTTTTATCGATAACATCCTTCATCTGATGAATAACGCCTTGAAACAATCTATTTGCCATAATTACACATCCTTATATATTTCAATATACTTAAGTTTATTTTACACAATTATGCGTCCATTTGCAAGTACTATATTGCAAAAAATTAAAAAAAGTTACAAAAAAATTACAATTTTTTGCAACCTTTCTAAAAAAAGGAAAAACCGAGTGGATTTTCAATAAATCCACTCGGTAAAAATTGATTATTAAGCCTTGCCGATAGAACCGAAAAGTTCCATCTTTTCTTTAACGGTCTCCTTAATAGCCTCGAAACCGGGAGCAAGAAGTTTTCTGGGGTCAAAGCCCTTGCCCTGCTGATCCTTACCTGCTTCGATATAAGCACGAGTAGCAGCAGCAAAACTAAGTTGACATTCGGTGTTAACATTGATTTTGGAAACGCCGAGAGAAATTGCCTTCTGAATCATTTCGGCAGGAATACCGGTACCGCCATGAAGAACGAGGGGCATGTCACCGGTAAGTTGCTGAATAGCATCAAGAGTATCAAAACTAAGACCGGCCCAGTTTTCGGGATACTTACCTTGAATGTTACCGATACCGGCTGCAAGCATTGTGACGCCGAGATCAGCAATCATCTTACATTCATTGGGATCAGCAACCTCACCTGCGCCTACAACACCGTCTTCCTCGCCGCCGATGGAACCAACCTCTGCTTCGAGAGAAAGACCGAGTTTATTACAAGTTTCAACAAGTTCCTTGGTCTTTGCAATATTTTCTTCGATAGGATAATGCGAACCATCAAACATTACAGAAGAAAAACCGGCTTCAATACATGCCTTTGCTCCTTCATAACTACCGTGGTCGAGATGAAGAGCAACGGGAACAGTGATGCCGAGTTCTTCAAGCATACCATTTACCATACCAACAACTGTTTT
>JAZOBW010000085.1:0-1842 GCA_045596185.1 Acutalibacteraceae bacterium
ACCTATGACTCCACCACAGACTATTGCGATACCATATACGGTGCATTAGTAGAAGAAAAGGCGCTTTGCGAAGGTTATGCAAGGGCATTCCAGTACCTTCTTTGCCGTGCAGGTATTCAGGGCTATTTTGTAGAAGGTAAGGCAAACGGCATCGACCACGCATGGAATCTTGTACTAATAGACGGCGAATACTATTATGTGGATATCACTTGGGACGATCCTGCAGATGACCACCCCGAAATCGAGGAAACCCGAATCGTTGACTATGCATACTTCAATGTTTCTACAGCGGAACTTGAGCGTACACATATAATTGAAAGTGAATGGGTGCCCGAATGTACCGAAACAAACGCCAACTTCTTCGCTAAAAGAGATCATATCCTTGAAGAATTTGATATTGACCTTATCGCAGAGCACCTTGGAAAGCACAACGGTGTTGCAAGATTTTATATTGCAAACGATACCCTTTACAACCAGTTCTGGGATCTTTTCGAGGCCAATTTCAACGAAATACTTACCAAATCGGGTCTTACCTTTACCGCCGAGTATATCAGTTACGGTATGAGCAGTGTAGGATATGAAGTGATACCCTACATTATCGGATATGAACAGAATGTTCTATACGGCAACATCGTTTCTTTCGACGATGGAAACGCCACCGTAACCCTTACCGACAGCAACGGTGTTCAGTATGTTACAACAACCGAGGTTGTTGACCATATGGCAAACTTTGTTGTTCCCAATCTGCCCACCGATGACTATACCATCGAGGTGGCACTTGAAGGAAAGTATTCATATTCACAAACGGTATCGGTAGGTCGCAACGACTACATCGAGAGTATTGAATTCGACCTGCCCTATCGTTACGGCGATGTAACCGGTGATACCCACCTTGACCTGCGCGACCTGCTCAGACTGAAACTTGCCGCGGCAGGCAGTGCAGATTACCACAAGGAACGTTTCAATATGGTGGAAACACAAGACTTTACCGCCAAGTTGGTGGAACTGACACAGATGCTTGTGGCATAATAAAACAAAAGTATATAACGGGCATTTCGGTATGAAATGCCCGTATTTTTTCCTGTTTTTTCCGTATTATATATATTGAACTGTTCCTGCTTTTGTGTTATCATAAAAATAACAAAACATTAACCCCGAAAGGTACATATTATATATGACTAAAAAAAGCAAAATTATCATTATCATACTTTGCGCTGTTCTTGCCGCTGCTGTAGCCGTTGCTGCAGTATTCGGGATAGTGCGCCTTACACGGCACACCGCTTCGAATGAACTTTCTTCATTTTCTTATATATCCGATGATGTGATAATCATTGATGAAGACGAATTTAACGAAAGTGCTCCGGAAGAATCTACAGTACCCGAAAAACAATCCAGTCTTGTTATCACCTCTAAAACAAGATACACCACTACCGATTCGGTAACCGTTATAACCGGAAAATCCGACCCTTCAAAACCGCTGACTATGAACGGCAACGATGTTACCCGTAATGCAGACGGCAGTTTTGCGGTGGAACTGTCGCTTAATATCGGCGAAAATGTTTTTACCTTCAGACATGACGGTGAAACGGTTAAATGCACGGTTATATATAAATATACCGTTATGAACGCATACTTTCCCTTTGAAGCACAGTCATATCCCAGCGGTTCAACCGTTGGTGTTGTGGTTGCGGCAAGACCCGGAAGTACCGTTACTGCCGAACTTTACGATCAAAAAATTTCGCTGAAACAGGTAGAAAACGCCGAAGAAGGGGTGGAGTTTGTTAACTTCACGGGCAGTTTCACTCTACCGGATAATAATGTCGAAGATAAAGTCGGATCGTA
>JAZOBW010000086.1:0-24955 GCA_045596185.1 Acutalibacteraceae bacterium
TTCGAATAAGTGGAGAACGATATCAATCATTTTATTCGTTGCTTCTCTTTTATCGATAATGGGTGCGTTGGCTTTGGTTGGGGCAGTATCAAATGCAAATGGGCTATTTGTTGAAAATATGTGGTTATTCTTTTTATTAACACCTATTCCAATCACATCAATCATTTTTGGCTTTGTATTAAAATCAAAGGGATACAAATATAAGAAAAATATAATAGTTGGGTTTATAATGACATTTTTCCTATGTATATACGGCTCGTTTACCTTTATGTTTTAGTGATATATTTTTCGGCGCACCTCGCCAAAAGCGAACACTCATCAAAAATGGGTGTTCGCTTTTTTATTTTGAGATGTGTTTTCGTTGAAAAGACTTAAAAATTATGTTATACTTTCTTCAGAAAGCAAGTGCGGCATAGATTGTCCATTCTGCCAAAATACCTCATTATAAATCTTGTGAAATGCATTTTTATTGGTCAAAGGAGGATATGAAATGAAAAAATTTCTTTCTGTTGCACTGGTTTTTGCAATCACTTTAAGTTTTTCAGGTTGCGCTTTTTATCATGAAACCGAAGCGCCGCCTAAAATAACAGAGGGCGAGTTTCCGTTTTATGTTGAATTCATATTTAACGGCGAAACTTATATTTATGAAGATACAGTTGTCTGTACCTTCGACGGATATGATCATTCTGCTTGGTTTCAAAAACCAAGAACATGGTTTGCAAAATTCAAATCATCTAACGAATATCCCACAAATAAGTTGATATTAAAAGAAACAGATTCAAAATCGGTACTTGTTAAATCAAGAACTAATAATGAATCGAAACTTATGTTATCTTGCGGCCGTGGCGACTATTATATGGGAGAATCCGAATTTTACGAATTAAGTGAACCATGTTTTTATTATCATGAAAAATATCAAGTCGATGAAAAAACGGTAAAATGGGAAAGCACCACCCTTACGGAAAAACAATTGGAAAAATATTTCGGATTAAAAATCGTTCGTTTTGAATTCAGCAACCCAATTAAAAATGAATTTAGTTATGATGCAAAATAGCGATTTCAATATTCATACACGGAGGCAGACATATGCTAAAAAAACCAACAAAGTCTGTTATAATTAGCGCTGCTGTTATGCTGGTTATAATTTTTGCCGTGCTTTTAATATACCCTAATATTGAATTCAAAAAAGGCGGTAAATTGTATATTTGCCGCTATAGCGATGATTTTTCCGAATTCGAAGAAAATGCATCGTATAATGAGCTTTATTTTTATAACGAAAAACGCGATATTTCGCTTAAAACTTTTGATGTTAAAAACTTTTTGTTCTTTTACCTTTTTACTTTTGAATATGAAGATGGTGATTTAAGAAAAACACAATTTGTTTTGGAAGAAGAATTTATAGACTATTGGATAGAAAATGCCGAAATCCTTGAAAACTCTTCGAACATTGATATTTCTGCAATAATTGCAAATAAACAGGCTGTGGTAGGCAATAAGCGGTATTTAGGTAACGAATATAGAAATGCTGTTTTTTATAAACTTGATGGGAAGTATAACGAACTTTACGTATTCGAAAGCGAAGGTCTTACCGTTATTCAGGTAGGCTCTCCGGACGAATCCCCCAAATTCATTGCATATAAATAATAAAACACAGGGGACGGTCCCCTGTGTTTTGTGAAGGAGTAATAATATGAAACGAAGATATGAAAACTCCAAAGCGTATGCTTGGTATCGCTCACTTTATGAGAATTTATCCAACCTGCCGTTCTCATTCATTTATGCCGAAAAAGAATATAAGGGGTTTTCGCCCGAATATTTTACCCTTACAAATAAAAAGATTATTCAATCCAATGAAAAAGAAACCAACAAACTTACATTTGCATTTTCGGAAGTTCTTGAGGTAACATTGGTGCTTACCCATTATTTCTCACACGGCGTTACCGAATGGACAGTATGGTTTGAAAATACATCTTATAAAAACAGTGATATCATAGAAGAACTCAAAACAGAACTGCATTTTAACGGCAAATATCCCGTTTTGAAGGGGATTTTAGGGGATTACATCAATCATTATAGTCCATATAGTATTGATCTGCAAAATAATCTGGTGGAATTTTCATCGGACACTGGACGCGCAACGCACATCAACTTCCCGTACTTCAATCTGGAATACGGTGATGGCGGTGCCATGTTGGCAATCGGCTGGGCAGGAACCTGGAAAGCCCGTTTTTCTTCGGATGGACAGACAAGCATCTATACTGCCTCCTCGGTCAACGGACTAAAAACCTATTTGAAACCCGGTGAAAAGATAAGAACGGCGCTCTTTGTGTTGGCACCCTACACTGTGAGGGACGAGCATTATGCAACTAACTATTGGCGCGATTGGTTTGTAAAGCATAATATGCCAAAAGCAGACTCTACCCACGCCGATATTACCCCTTTTTCGAGTTGCTGTCTGGCAAGTGATACGGGACTGCCAAATTCCGATGGCAGTATATCAGAGTGCCATGCCACCTGGAAACCAACGCTCCAAAAAATGATGGCAGAAAATATAAAGATTGATTTCAGATGGTTTGACGCAGGTTGGTATGTATGTCCCGATGGCACAAGCCCCATTCCCTTTGAAAAAGAGCGCGATTGGTGGTATACGGTAGGCACTTGGGAACTAGACCCAATTAAATGGCCTAATGATAGTTTCTTACAGTCTACAGAGTTTGCTCGTCAGCACGGTATGAAAACCCTTGTCTGGTTTGAGCCTGAAAGGGTAACCGATCCCGAAAATCTTGCAAAAAACTACGGTTACAATATAGACTGGGCAATTCGTGTTGAAGGAGAAAAAACTATTTCCAATAATATTGGAGATGAAGAATGTCTCAAATGGACGACGGAGCGTATATGTAAAATGCTTCGTGATAACAAGGTGGAATTATACCGTGAGGATAATAATTGCAATGCTATCATACTATGGGAGCATCTTGATGCGCAGGAAGGCGAAAACCGAAACGGAATAACCGAATGTAAATTTATAGACGGTCACTACACGCTGTGGGACCGTATTATCGACTGCACATTATCGTATGGTGGTTGCGGTTTTGTTGATTCCTGCGCTTCAGGCGGAGGTAGAAATGACCTTGAATCAATGCGCCGTGGCGTACCGTTACTCAGAAGTGACAAGGACCGAACAAGCACTGCACTACGCCTTTCGATGACAACTGCATTTAATAAATGGATACCGTTCTGCGGAGCAAACACAAAAGAAAAGACTTCCGAACTTGCCACCACTGGCATTAGTGACCCTTATGTCTGGCGCGCTTCTTATCTCGCCGCACTTAATGTGGATTCCCAATTCGTACACGACAAAAGTCAGAATTTCGATATGCTCCGTTTCGGTCTGACAGAATGGAAAAAGGTATCACCCTATCTGCTCAAAGAATTCTACACCCTTACCCCTTGGCACAGGGAAAGTGATGTCTCGGATTTCACCGCCTTTTGCTATTTTGATTCCGATAAAGAAGAGGGCGTTATTCTTGCCTTCCGCCAGGAAAAGTGCGCAAGGGAGAAGCTATCCATTCGGTTGCCGTTTATCGAAACAGGCGAGAAATATCGCATCATTGACGAGGACACACGCGAGGAAAATATTACAAACGGCAGTCTTACGGTTCATTTTCAAGAGCCCCGCACTGCAAAACTGTTATGGATAAAAAAGATATGAGTATACCATTCATATTAACATCACTACTTAAAAAAACACAGGGGACTATTTCAGACAGTCCCCTGTGTTTTTTAGTGAGACTTTTTCTATTATTATACGACTAATAGGTGAAGGGAAACAAAAGTACCCCTTTGGAAAGGAGGAAACAAATGGATAACGGTGCAAGTAGCTACCGCCGTTTTCTTAACGGTGATGATACGGGGATAACCGAAATTGTCGGAGATTATAAGGATGGACTTATCCTGTATCTGAACGGTTATGTAAATAATATTCTTATTGCCGAAGAACTGGCTGAGGAAACCTTTTTCCGTTTGATAACCAAAAAGCCAAGATTTTCAGGCAAGAGCACATTTAAGTCTTTTTTGTATGCGATAGCGCGAAATGTGGCTGTTGACTTTATAAGGCATAATTCCAAACTGATGGGTGCTCCTACTCAAGATATGGAGTCCTATTTCAACGAGGAGGAAAGTCTTGAAAAGGCCTACATAAAAGAAGAAGGGAAAATCACAGTACACAAGGCAATATCACAACTGCCGAGTGATTACAGAAATGTACTTTGGCTTGTGTTTTTTGAAGGCTTTTCCAATAAAGAAACGGCAATTATTTTGAAAAAGAATAACCGTCAAATCAAAAATTTAATTTACCGAGCAAAACAAGCATTAAAATCAAAACTTGAAAAGGAGGGCTTTATTTATGAAGAGCCGTGACGAAATGGTAAGCAGTCTGCTTGAACGCAGAGAGCAGTATGAAAATGAGAGGGCAAAAAGAAAAAAAGCCGTTAACACGGCAATACCCGTTTGTTGTGTATGCTTTACCGCACTTTTATGTTTTGGTATGTGGTTTGGCAAAACAACGCCCGATAATACCGAAACCGCCCCACCAAACAATAATAAAGCACCTGCTGCACAATCGAACGATGCACCGTTTGTATCCGACAGTCAGGTAGATTATCTTGGAACAGTGACCGTTAACGGTGCAAATTATATTCAGTGCAGCACCGGAACTAAAATCTACACTCCGGACAAATATCTTGGAGTTGCTGCCGATTTTGAAGGCACATTCCAAATGGAGCCTGATGCAAAACTGTTCACTGTAACAGAAGATTCCGATATGTTGTTGGTTAAACTGGAAAACGGCGATTATATGTTTTTGCGTCGCCAAAAAAATTAAAAAGACAGCAATTACAAAAAATTCACGCCATAGCATAATGTGTAATTATATGCTATGGCGTGTTTTTATTTTTTATACTCTGATGGAAGTTTGCCAATATATTTTTTGAAATTTTTAGTAAAAAAAGAAAGATTTTCAAATCCGCAAAACGCAGCCGTTTGTGCAACGGAATATCCTTCGTTCAGATAGTCGATAGCTTTAATGCAACGGTAGTTGTTAAGATTTTCAATAATAGTCTGCCCTGTCAACTTTCTGAACCGTCTGCAAAGGGCGTATTTATCGCACAAAACAGCCTTTGCTATTTCGTCTAGAGTGATTTTTTGCTGATAGTTTTCCCTAATAAAGGATATTGTGGCCTTTACGGTTTCAAAATTTTTTGGGGCCGTTTTCAGCACAGTTTTCTTTACCGTATGATGCTCGGCAAGTTCGATCAGAATTTCTAATACTATCTTGTTCAGTTTGGCTATTCGGCAAGACTCCGATATATTCTTATACACTCGCGTAAGACAGACAAACAACTCCACAAGTGCATCACTTTTAATATGCGACGAAAATAGAATATGTGCTACATCAAGGCCTATCTGTCTGCAAAGTTCGGTGCTTACTATAAGACAACTATATTCCATACTTGTATCGGTGCCTGTATAATGGATAACATTTGAATTAACAACCACAATATCATTTTTATTAAAACCGACCTTTTCGCCGTCAAGCAAAACGGTACCGCTCCCGTCAACACAGATTTGTATTTCCAAATTATCGTGCCAGTTATTTTCCTTACTGTAATTAAAAGATGTTCTTTTAAGATTTGTATGAAAAACAAAGGGCAGACCATTTGTAAACTGTCCGAATTCTTCGTGGCGGGTATCAATCATCGTATTCACTCCAAAACGCAAAATAGTGTTAATCTAATCCAACATAGACGGTTGAAACGCGTGTTTTCATCCAATATAATGATTATAGCACAACAAACAACGTGTTGCAACAGGGTGATAAAATAAAATGAAACCAATCGCACAAATCCTAGGTCTTGGGGCAATGCTTTCATTGTTTCTTATCTATCAGCAAAAAAGCCGAAAGAAAATGATACTCGCAAAACTCTCTGCCGATATTTTCTGGGTGGCACATTATCTGCTGCTTGGCGGCATAGCGGGAATGATACCAAATGCGGTGGGCATATTCAGAGAACTTGTCTTTGTGAACCGCAAGGATAAGAAATGGGCCGCCAACATTATATGGCCTATTCTGTTTATTCTGATAAACTGGGGGCTGGGTATCAGAACCTTCAATTCATTATTTAATATACTGCCGATTGCGGCATCAACCTTTGTGACCATTTCCCTTTGGATCGATAATCCGCGCCTTACAAAAATTATTTCCCTGCCCGTGTCCCTTACATTTATGGTTTATGATTTTTATGTGGGCTCCTATGTAGGCATTATAAATGAAACTGTATCAATAACTTCTATTATTTTATATTTTATTAAAGAAAGGAAATCTAAAATGAAAAACAATGTCTTTTCTCCCGATTGTGTCCCCACAAAAGAACTGATAATTTCTAAAGGTGAACCCATTACCGATGTGGCACGAACCATCACATCGGATGTCGGCAAGGTGGCCATAAAAAAAGGTGATGTCTTTTCGCAGGAGATAACCGACCGGTTTATTTCGAATTTTGAAAAAAGCGGCGATAAAATGGCGCATGTATCAACCTTTATCGTAATTGACAATACCGTTTATATGACCTATTATGCAAACACAAAGGAACCTTCCGAAGACCCCAAAAACCAGACTGCACGATTGGTATATGCGCCCGTTGATAATATAGACTGCAAGACCTTTATCGATCTTCAGACGACCGGAGATACCGTAGGCGGCAAAACCATTGATATGGTTTATGATACCATTCTTATGCAAAAAGACAGCGACACCATATATATTATGTGGACCGCCCGTATAACCGAAGGTAACTATTACCGTTTTTATTGCCCCTTCAATGTTAAAAATAAAACTTTGGGCAAAATCGATGTAAACAGATTTAAGGTAGGCAATACCGTGAACGATTTTTCTTTCAGCGGTATACAAAACGCCCTTGCAAACGAAGGGATCCCCTGCAAAAAAATGTATTCCGATATAGGTATTATGCAGAAACTTTCAAGCAGGATGGAAAATGGCGAAACCTATTATTATTCGGGCACCTACAGCGGCGATTTTACCTGTATCATCAAAAGCGCAGACCTTATAACATGGGAATATGTTTCGCAGCCCGATTTTACAAATGATTCAAAATGGGAAAATGCCACCTATGTGCTGAATGACAAGGTGTACTACTTTGTCCGTCAGCAAGACACCAACAAGTGCGGTTTTCTTACTGTGTACGATCTGCTTACGAACACTTGGGGAAAGGTGGTAGAGATCGAGGACTGCCAATCAAGAGCCGATTTTATTTTCTATAACGGCGACCTGTATCTTTTCCACGCACCCATTGACCGTGAGCATATAGGCATTGTGAAAATAAACACCGAGGATATTGCAAACAGCAGCGTAGTTCTTCAGGCAAAAATGCATACAAGTTGTTTTTACCCCTATATTCAGTACTACAAAAATTCAGAACTTGCAATGTCATATACAATAGATAGGAAGCATATCCGTCTAGCCGAGTTTACACTCAGTAAATATCTGTAAAAAACTATAAAGAGCCCTGCTTTTTTCGTTGAAAAGGCAGGGCTCTTGTGTTATACTTAACTCATCAATCTTAAGGTCGTGAAGTATATGAAAATTACCGTCCTCCAGCCGCCGTATTTTGCCGGAGAAAATCCCGATGAAAAAATAGCGGATTTTTTGCTTAAAGAACTAAAAAAGGCAGAAGAAAATTCCCTTGTTGTACTCCCCGAGTATTCAAATGCAGGTGGTATTTCGGACGCCGAAAGCGAAATCAAGGCGCTTAACCGCGCTGAAAAGATGCTGAATGAAGCATCGGCTGTTGCAAAAGAAAAGCGGTTATATGTTGCAATAAATGTTTTAGAGAGAAGAAACAACGATATCCAAAACAGCACATATTTATTTGATAAAAACGGCGAAGTTGCCTTTGTTTACGATAAGATACACCTGCCGCCATCGGAGGTTTCTTTAGGTGTAAAATACGGAAAAGGCGATTGTGTTTGCGAACTTGACGGAATTCGCTTTGGTTTTATGACCTGCTACGATGTGTATTTTAACGAGCAGATAGAATTTCTTGCAAAACAAAAACCCGATATCATACTTGTTCCCGGATACCAGCGCGGTGAGCGCACCGATATCATCTGCGCACAGGCAAAACTTACAGCCTTCCGCTGTAATGCGTTTATCGCAAGATCTTCATATTCTATGAACGATACCGAACACGGCGGCAACTCTATGATAGTTGCCCCTGACGGACAGATTCTTAAAAATATGGGTATAGACATCGGCAGTATTTGTGCCGAGATAGACCCCAAGCAGAAATATATGCGCACTGCCGGTTTTGGCGGCGGTGTAGTACGCAACGATGATTTTATAAACGATGGACTGCGCCCCGAAGTATTCGGTGGCTGAAAATTATAAGGGAGTGAAGATTACGGATTACGAGCAATTGATAGCCGAGCGCTACTCGGTAAGAAATTTCAAGGCAGAACATCTGCCGCAAAATATTATCGATAAAATTCTTGATGCAGGGCACAAAGCGCCCACCGGCTGCAATTACCAAACCCAGCGGATACTGGTTTTCAATACCGATGATTCGATTAAAAAACTGCAAAACTGCACCAAATGCCATTTTGGTGCGCCAACCGCTATGCTTGTTTGCCATAATAAAAGCGAAAGTTGGAAGCGACCTTATGACGGGGCGCTGTCCTCGCCGGTAGATGCGGTTATTGTTGCCACACATATGATGTTGGCGGCGCACAACATCGGTATAGGTACCTGTTGGGTAATGCATTTTGACCCCATCGCTATGCGTAAGACCTTTAATATACCCGAAAATATCGAACCTATAGCGCTTCTTGTAATGGGATACCGGTCGGAAGATGCCAAACCGCTCGACCTGCACTATAAAACACGACCACTCGACGAAGTGGTGTTCTATGACGGTTTTTAGTGCCCGAAAAGAGAATTATGTAGAAAACATTTTAATTTTTGGGGGATAATATGAATCATTTTTCACTTGAATTATCTTTGGTTGCCGTACTGCCTGCTATTTTTCTGTGCGGTTACATTTTTTATAAAGATCGTATTGAAAGAGAACCGATAGGTCTACTTGCAATATTGTTCTGTGCAGGTGCCGCGGCATATATACCAACATACTTTGCAGAGAATTTTATAATTAATCTTATCGATAAAAATTTTACAGACAGTATCAATATGTCCGCCGAAGGACTTTTATCCTTCAGTTCCAAAGGCGCCGAAATAACGCATTTAACACTTTGTTCCTTCCTCGGTTTCTCACTGATAAGAATCTGCATAAAGTGGTTGTTGCTGTTCTTTATCACACACAAGAACAAAAACTTCAATTATCTTTTCGATGGAATCGTTTATTCGGTATTCCTTTCTCTGGGCTTCGCAATATCGGAAAATATACATTTTTTAATACAAAATGATCTGGATATGCTTATATCCAAACTTCTTACTTCGGTTCCCTGCCATCTGTTTATCGGAATACTGATAGGATACTACTACACTATGTGGAATATGCGCTTTACCGCCAATAAAATCGAAAACCATCTGCTTGAAACAAAGGTTATCCAAAGGGATAATATACGCTCTTCGGCTGCGTGGCTGATTTGCAGTCTGCTTATCCCCTTCATTATCAACGGCGTTTATGTTTTTGCAGGTTCCGTGCGCAACGATACCGTTACGCTGTTTTTCTATACCGCGGTATTTATTCTTTTCGGAATTTCGTTTATAATGATAAACCAAATTGCCGCTAATGATAACAGTTACGGCAGATATCTTTACCGTATAATCGCAAAGGGCCATCCCGAACTTTCCGCCGAAGCGATACACGCCGCCGTAAAAGGTGAAATTGGCGATATGGCAAAGGAGGAAGAAAAATGAAATTTTTCCGCTTTTTGCTGGTTGTTGTGATTGCATTTGCCGTTGCATTTTTTATAATCAATGCAGCAGATTTCGGCGATGATAATACCTACGATCTTTCGGTGAGCGATACCTCTGTCCAGACCGAGGGCAACCCCACCGTCGCTTATTACGATCAACTTACAGACTTTCAAAAAAGCATTTATGATGCCATTCTTGAGCCAATCGGCAATGCCGAAAAAAATATCACACTTACCAGTGTTGATATCGATAAATTCGACACCGAATGTCTTACCGTAACTACCGCATTGCAATACGATCACCCCGAATATTTCTGGTTTACGGGCGGTTATTCATATAAGGCAACGCAGAGTCTTATTAATGAATCGGGGGAAATATCTTTCGAACCGATGTATTACAGTTATGCTTCGGGAATATTTGACGCGAAGGATAAATTTCAAAGGCTGAAAAATGCCGTAACCGATGTTGCAACACTTGCAAGACAACATTCCTCCGATGCTTATGAGCGCATTATTTTTGTGCACGATTATCTTATCAAAAACGCACAGTATGATCACGATGCATTAGATGAATATTCAAACACATGGCACTCGCCTTCCTGTGAATACATATTCTCGGCATACGGCTGTCTGGTGAACAAAAAAACCGTTTGCTCGGGTTATGCAAAGGCATTTCAGTTGATTATGCAGGAACTCGGATATGATTGTTCTTATGTAACGGGATACGCCGGCGAATCGCACGGATGGAACTGTGTATATATCAACGGCGAGGGATATTATATTGATGTAACATGGGACGATCTGGACCTTGAAGATGAAACGCCGCTGTATGACTATGCACTGATAACCGAAGATGCTCTTACAAAAACACACACGGTGGATATGCCTTTTGTCGCCCCTGATTGCACCGAAACACTGTATAACTTCTTCCGACGCGAAGGTTATTACACCGATAGATACTATTTCCCCACAACAATGGCGATTTTATCGCTCCAAAAAGATAATTCAGCCGCATATATTCAGTTTGGCTCTGCAGAAGAACTGAAAAATGCATATACAGATATTATCGAAAACGACAATCTTCAAAATATCCCCGGCATCAATAATTTTTCACTTTATTCGGTAAACGAAGAACACTACACAATAACATTTTTCCGATAAACACCGCAAAAATTTTATGTGGTTTTTATGGAGGTCTAAACAAAATGTACACAAAACACAAATGGGAATCCGAAGTGTTTCACAACTTCGGATATGTTACATATCTGCCGAAAGATTTTAACAAAAACAAAAAATACCCGTTGGTATTTTTTCTTCACGGTGCCGGCGAAAGAGGCGATGATCTGGACCTTGCTTCAAGGTTTGGATTTATGAAATATGTAAAAGAAGAAGGCAAAGATTATCCCTTCATTTATGTTGCGCCACAATGTCCGCAGGATAAATACTGGGGTTGCTATACCGAATCGTTACTTGCTTTTCTGGACTATATCTGCGATACCCTGCCGGTGGACCACGAAAGGATATATCTTACCGGTTTAAGTATGGGTGGCACGGGAACGTGGATGTTGGCAATGGCGGCGCCTGAAAAGTTTGCGGCTATAGCCCCCGTTTGCGGCAGTGGTATTTGCTGGTACGGCATTTCCCTTGTCGATACTCCCGTATATATGTACCACGGTGATTGCGATGATATTGTTCCGATACAAGAAAGCATATCCATGCTAAACGCGATAAACAAACAGGGCGGAAACGCACAACTGAAAATCTGCTACGGTATGGGTCACAATGCGTGGGATGTTGCCTATGAAGGGGACGAACTTACAAAATGGTTCCTGCGCCATAGAAAAACAGATAAATAATCAAACTCTGCTGTTTTGAAAAGGCACATCGGGCATATCGGTAACGATATCGCTTATATCCTGCACAGCACAGATTCTGAAGGCGAAACGCTTATTGTATTTACTGCTATCGAAAAGAAATAATTGCTTTTTGGAATTCTTTATCATTAAACGCCGCAAGGAACTTTCCGATTCGGATTGATCAAATATAACACCGTTTTCATCGATGCCTTGTGCCGAAAAAAAGCAGATGTTTGCATAAAGGCAGGATATCGTTTGCTCTGCGATACTTCCCACCAAAGCATATGAATTTTCCACCGGTCGGCCACCGGTGAGATAGCACAGGATGTGCTTTTCCTTTAATTTTTCGGCAACCAAGGTGCTGTTGGTTATAACGGTAAGATCTTGTTCAGGAGAAAGATATTCCGTTATGCGGCTTACTGTGGAAGATGCATCTAAAAACACAACATCGCCCTTGTTTATCTGTTTTGCAGCCCTTTTGGCAAGTCCATCTTTTACAGAAGAATTGCTTTTATCCCTTACTTCAAAAGGCACTTCCCTGTTCTCATATTCCGGTATAGTGGCGCCGCCGTAACAGCGCGTTATAAGACCTGCAAATTCCATTTCAGCAAGATCCCTGCGAATGGTAATCGGCGCCACAAACAGTTGTTTTGATAAAAAAATCACGGTACAATACTTTCTGGATCTTATAATGTTCAAAATATTATTTTGTCTTTCTTTTTTGATCATATTTGTTCCTTTCTGTTCGATAATTGTTCAAAAATCGGTTGTTTATCAATTTGATCTACACCAATTGACACACAGATGTTCATTTTGTACAATAATAACATATTATCGAAAGGATGTCAAAGTATGAAAACGATTACGATCATCGGCGCCGGTATGATGGGTTCGGCACTTGCCTTCCCTGCAAGAGAAAACGGCAACGAAGTGCGATTGGTGGGCACACATTTAGATAGAGATATCATCAACGGTTGCCGTCAAACAGAGCGCCACCTTAAATTCAATAAAGATTTTCCGAAAGGAATAGCATACTATCAGATAGAAGAACTTGAAGGTGCCATATCCGGTGCAGATTTTATAATATGCGGTGTAAGCAGTTTCGGAGTTGAATGGTTCAGGGACGAAGTATTGCCCCGATTAAATGAAAATGTTCCCGTTATTTCAGTAACGAAGGGGCTTATGAACACCGAAGACGGTACACTTCTTACATATCTTGATATCTGGCAGAAAAAACTGGATGAACTGGGCAAAAAAATACCCCTGAACGCCATTGGCGGCCCCTGCACAAGTTACGAACTTGTTGCGCACGATCAGACCGAGGTAACATTCTGCGGAAAGGATATGCAGATACTTCGTATGATAAAATCTGCGATGGCAACCGATTATTATCATATCAGCCTTTCCACAGATATTGTTGGTGTTGAAAGCGCAGTTGCACTTAAAAACGGATTTGCACTGGGAATTGCACTCACCATCGGTTTGAATCAAAAAGAATTCGGCATTGACAGCGAACTGCACTTTAATTCTCAAGCGGCGATATTCGGCCAATCGGTAAGAGAAATGTATAAACTGCTAAAGATACAGGGTGCTGAAGATTTCGATAATCTGGTTCTTGGTGCGGGTGACCTTTACGTTACGGTTTACGGCGGCAGAACAAGGCTGGTTGGCATTTTGCTTGGTCGCGGCCTTGATATAGATGAAGCCAAAGCGGAACTTAAAGGGGTCACACTGGAATCGCTTGTTGTGGCAGAGCGTGTTGCAAAAGCGATAAAAAAGAGGGCCGAAATGGGACAGATAGATATAAACGAGTTCCCGATGCTTATGCATATTGATGAGATAATCACACAAAAAAGTGCAGTGAATATCCCGTGGGAAAAGTTCACATTTGAAAGATAATAACATCATACATACAAACTAAAAGCGAGGTTTTCACCTCGCTTTTGCTTTTTCCAGTAATGTTACACATTTATATGGAACTGCCAGATTACCTTTGCCTATACCAAGTTTAATATCAGGCTTATTATCGCCGTGAAAATCGCTACCACCGCTATAACACAAGCCGAATCTATCGGCAACATCTAACGAATATTTCGTTTTTTCTTCATCATAAGTTGAATAGTAACATTCCATTCCGATAAGACCGCGCCTAACCGCTTTTGACAGAAAAACTTCCAAATCGCCTTTATCAAGATTAAGCAACGGATGCGCAAGAACCGGCACAGCGTTAACGGACTTTATAAGGTCCAATGCTTCCCATACGGTCAATCTTTTGGGTTCAAAATAATGTCCTGCTGTTTTTGATAATAATGTTTCAAACGCTTCTTTTATAGATGAAGTATACCCTTTTGAGGTAAGTTGTGCGGCAATATGTGCTCTGTTGAATTTACCGTTTGGCGTTTGGTTTTTAATGGTATCGTAGTCTATCAAATAACCCGCACGATTTAATGATTCTATCAAAGCAATATTACTTTGCTCTTTCCTTCTGTTTACCTCTGCCATCAATTCAGAAATTTCCGAAAAATATTTTTCAGGCAAATATAACCCAAGAATATGCAACTCTGTTCCTTCATAATCAACCGAAAATTCCGCACCGGCAATCGCTTTAATGTTTTTGCCCGAAGCAGCAGATAAAAACTGCGGAAGACCGTCAACGGTGTTATGGTCACAAAGCGCCACGGCAGACAAGCCTATATCGACCGCAGAATCTATTATTTCGGCGGGTTTGTAAGTTCCGTCCGAAAAAACGGAATGTGTGTGCAAATCGCAAAATTTTTTCATAATATTTCCTTTCTTCCGAACAAGCGGCACACCTGCAACCATTGTGCCATCGGATAAAATAAACTTTCAAATATTATTATAACACAACAATACAAAAAAACAATGTAATATACGGTCGGTATTTTGCCATTCGAAAACAGCAAAAATGAATTTATACTATTGCTTTCAATGCACCTTTTCGGTATAATAAATTATAAATGATTTGCAGTTAAAATTAAAGAAGGGCGAATAAATGATAAAGCATTTATCCAATGTTTCGGATATAACAAAACCATATTACAAAATTTTTTGCAATTTTCATAAAAAGGATCTTGAACATTTTGCAAAGATTAAAAAAGATATTTTTGATATTTGTAAATGTTCGCTGTCTTATTGTGAAAGCGATAGCGAACCTGAAGACGAAAAAGAATTGGAATTTACCGTTGCAAATTCCAACCTTTATGTGTTGATTGTTTCTTCTAACCTTCTGTTTGATTCTAATCTTGATATGCAGCCGTACCAAATGGCAATCAAGAACAATATTCCTATCCTGCCGATACTGGTGGAAAACGGACTGGAAGAAATCTTTAACGAAAAATTCGGAAACATTCAATGCATAAGCACCTGCCTTGAAGCGTTGGACCCCACAGCAGTTCCATACATCGAAAAGTTACAAAACTTTTTAACACAAAGTTTTTCACTCTCTTTTGATGTTGATAAAATTCGCGGTTCTTTTGATACTTCAATATTTCTGAGTTACAGAAAAAAAGACAGGCTACACGCGCAAAAACTTTTAGAAATTATCCATTCAAGCGATAAACTTAAAAATATTGCAGTATGGTATGATGAATTCCTGATTCCCGGCGAAGATTTCAACGATAGCATCAGATCAGAACTGGAAAACAGCGCTATCTTTATGCTTATGGTAACGCCAAGCATTCTTGAAGATAAGAATTACATAAAAATAGTTGAATATCCAATCGCACAGTCACTGAATAAATCCATCATTCCCGTTGAAACGGTTCCCACAAACGCAGCACAACTGCAGACATCCTACCCCGATATTCCGAAACCGGTAACCGCGCTTTCGACAGAACATCTGAAAGATGTTATTTTAGATGTTCTTAAAGAAAACGGCGTTCATATAAGCGAAAGAACTGCGGAACGCGATTTGTTTATAGGATTTGCCTTTCTTAAAGGCCTATATGTTGAAAAGAACACATCTATTGCATTCGAAATGATAGAGCGTTCTGCCGATGCAGGTATCATTGATGCAATAAAGATGTTAGTTTCTATTTATAAATACGGGGACGGTTGTGCGATAAATACCGAAAAAGCGGCAATGCGTCAGCGCGAATACATCCAATATCTGATTTCACGGTTTGAAAACGAACCAACACAGGATAATGCGGTTGATGTTTTGAACGCATATAAATCTCTTTCAGATATTTTTGTCCGTAACGGCGATACCGACAATGCCGCCGAAGCATTGAGTAATATAATTTCATTTTTGGACGGTTCTCCCTTCAAAAACGATCTTTTTGCAAAAAAACATTCGGCCGAAACCTATGAATCCATGGCATTTCTTTTTATCAATGCAGGCAATTACAACCGTGCACGGTATGAATATCTTGAAAAGGCCATAAATTTGCGCAAAGAGATATATGACCTGAAAACGGTTGAAAATGCCGCGGTTGATCTGGTTAACGCATATCTGGCACTTGCAAGATGCCAAGCCGAAAGCGATGATATTATAGGGCTGAAGCAAACGATAAAGGTTGATCTTAAGCAAACGGCTAACACACTTCTTGAGTATAGGATAACCGATGTACATATCGAGTCGCTGCAAACGCTTCAAAAAGTAGTATCAGGGCTTAACCGTATGGGCGAATACCTCAACCTGCTGAATATGCAGGACAAAGCGCTTATCTTTATCGGCACGGCGGTAAATCTTGCAGATGCCATAAATAGGCATTATAACACCGTAAACACTGCTATTCTTGCATATAATGCCTTCAAAAATGATGGTCTGCAGCATATAAAGATAAACGTTGAAAATCATTTAAGGGTAGCAGAAGATTCATTTACAAACGCGCATAATATTGCACTTTCCCTGCTTGAGCAAAGCGAAACGACCGAAACTGTCCTTATCGTCGCCGAAAGTTATATAAATATGGCACGTATTATGCACAAACTTAAAAATTCCGATGCCGCCATCGAAAATCTGAACTCTGCTTTTGAAATGTACAAAAGCATCTCTGCAACGCTTCATACCCTGCCCGCAAAACAGAAACTGTATCAGAGTTATTATTTTTCGGCAGAGATCTATTCGGAACTAAAAGATTTCGAAAACGCCCTACTGATGTTTGATAAGGGCCTTGCAATAAATGATGATATCATTCAAAACTCGCATCTGGCAATATACAAACTTGAAATGGCAGATGCACTGAAACAAAAGGGTGAAATACTCAAAAAACAGTGGGAATTTGATGAGGCACTAAATTGCTTTGCAAAAATGCATCAACTTGTCAAGGCAGGCGCGCATAAAAATGCCCATATCTTTTTAATAGCCGAAAGTTACGAAAAACTCATCGCCGCACATAAAAGCCTTGGAAATATTGAAGAAGCCAACGCCCTAACGGCAGAGTTAAATAACTTCAAAAACGAATACAGTTTTATGTTCAATGGTACCGTACATCTTTATTCATAATTTAGGAGGAAAATAATATGTTTAACCAAAATTACAACAACATAACCATCAAAACAGAGGCAATGCCCAAAAGAGGCGAATGTCTAAAAATTTCAAAACCTGACGGCACATACATTCTTGCCGATTTTTGCGGTATGAATCCAATGCTTGTTCCCGATGGAACCAACGCATATTTCTTCGGCAATACACTGATATTTATAACAAGATGGTCAGATATGACCGATGACGAAATCGACACTGTGGAAAACGGCAAAATCACACTGGTAGTGCATCCGTATAAATGTCTTCAGTTCAGCATAAAGATAGGCGAAAATTGGGGCGATGTTATGACAACGCTTCACAATTTCAGTAACCTTCATAACGATATATCCGCACCCGTTGATGAAGTTATCTTCATCTTTGCCGATACCCACGACAGCGATTATATAACATCAAGAGTTGTAAAGATTCCGAAATATTTTCAAAACTTCCTTCAAAAGGCAAATCAAAACAGTATAAATTATTTTTCTTTAGACGACAAAATGGAACTTATCCGTCAAACTGCCCAAGACGATCCCTACAAGGATGAATTTGACCTGATCTATGATCTGTGTTACGAACAGACTAAAGAATTTGCCAGATCCGCAAGAAAATATGAACCCGATAATGTTCCCGACGGCATTTATATCGATATAGATTCAGACAACGAAATCACCGATATCCAGCAGCACGAATATGTTGAAAAGGTGCAAATGTCGGAAGAAGTACAGATGTACCTGAAACTGGCAGAATCAGGAATCGATGAAGCACAGTATAATCTGGGCGTTTGTTATGAACAGGGTGACGGTGTTGAGCAGGACTTTGCTAAAGCGGTATATTGGTATAAAAAAGCCGCCGATACCGGACACGCAAAGGCACAGCACAATCTGGGTATTTGTGTCTATAACGGATATGGTGTAACCGCCGACCACGCAGAAGCCGCCAGACTTTTCCGCCTTTCTGCCGAACAAGGTGATATGTACGCACAGTATAATCTTGCAGTACTTTTGATGAACGGTGACGGCGTTGAACAAAATGTTTTTGAAGCGATCAACCTGCTTCAAAAGGCCGCCCAGAGCGGACACCCACAGGCAAAGGCCGCAATCGAAACCCTACCTTTGTAATGCAGCACAAATCACGCCAAAATATAATACAAATCAATATTACAAATGAAAAGGGCGATGACTTTTGAGGTCATCGCCCTTTTCATTTATGCTTTATTTATCTTTCGGTTGCTTTTCTTTTGTAATTTAATATACCAAAAACACCTGCACCGCTTACGAAAAGGGACGCAATCCACAGCCAAATATTGCTGTTATCGCCCGTTTTCGGAGAGGTACTTTCATCAGACTTGCTGAGTTGTGCAAAAGTTGCCTTGGCATCTTCCAGAGCCTTCTTTGCATTGGTATCTATAAGAGATTTCTCATAATCAGTAAGTGCGTTATAGGCATCATCTGCCACCTTAATGGCATCCTCATCGGATTTCTTGATGTTTTCCGGCAGTTTACCAATAAGTTCCTCAACCGATTCTACATTTTCAATAACCTTCAAAGCATCGTCAATATCGTCAATTACATCCTGGATAGCCTTTTTATCGTCCTCGGTGTAGGAGTCGTCCTTTAGTTCCTCTTCGAGTTTTGCCTTGACGTCTTCAAGGTCGGTTTTATCATTTGGCTTCACTTCATCGGGCTTTACAACAGGAATTTCTGTGTAAATGGCGTTGATGACAGTATTTTCAGTAATATTCTTACCGTCATTATCCCACTTGCCAACAAAGCCTTCCTTTGCTGGGATAGCGGGGAGTGTAGCATCCTTACCGTGCTCTACAACTTCTGTTGAAACAACCTCACCTTCAACCTTATAGGTTACGGTGTGTATTAATTCAATATATTCGGCAAGGATTTTTTGGATAAACCCCTCGCTGAATTCCGAAGAGCCTTCAACAGCAACTGTATCGTCCTGAACTTTAAGACCGCCAGCCTTTATTTTAGGGACAGCAAAAATATTTTCATCTGTAGATGCAAGCACTTCGTTGCCAATCTGTATCGCCTTTTTTGTAAATTCTGCCAATTTGCCCTCTGAAACGGCCTTCACAACCGCCTTGAGATTTTTAATTTCTTCTGTATCGGCACTGCCCGTTTCGGGAATATAAGAATCAATAGCTTCTTGTGTGTCAACACCATACTCAGCGGCAAGTTTTATGATTTCTTTTACATATTTATTCTGATAGGCTAAGCGGGTTTCGTGATCCATATAATAAACACCCGCTTCATATACTTGGGCTGCCATGGATACGATTGCATCTCGAAACTCATCAGGGTCATCAGAGGAAACAATCATTTCAATGATTTCGTCAGGGATCATTGAAAGTTTTGCGGGGTTCAAATCGTATGGTTCATAGTGGATTGCGTCTCCGTGAGAACCTACGTTATTGTCAAGCTTTCCTCCGATAGCAGAGCCTTTAACTTCCAATTGACCGGCTTCATTTTCTTCAACATGTATTGTGCCGCCTTCATCCACCGGGTATGCGGAAAAATTCAAAGGCACGTATGCACCGCTTCCTGCGAAACTTTCCCTTGCATTAGAATCTCCGCCAATGGCATCTCCTCCGACAGTCACGTCTGCGGTACTATTCATATAGACGCCGTCTCCGGCATATCCAGCAAGGGTATATTCATTGCCGTCGGCGTCTGTGTCCTTATCGGGAATCACCTCGGGATTTGCAATCAGATTACCGCCGACGGTATTACCTGTTACACTAACCTTAGCATAATCGATTGCATCAATTCCTGAGCCCGCATATCCGTACGTTCCATATCCGTTACCGCCATAGACGTTGCCGTACACATAAACTACCGCATTTTTATCTGCTTCCACACCGTCGCCGCCATCTGAATAGCCCTGCGGATCATTTATATTGCCGCTGGAAAGATTACCGTCAGCGTCAGGCTCCTCGCCACTGCCGCCGTAGACGTCTCCGTGTACAATGGCTTTTGTATTATCGGATGCATCTACACCGTCTGCTCCGCTGCCGCCATAGCAATCTCCATACACGGTAACCTCCGCGTAATCATCCATATCCAGAGCATCGCTTCCATCAGATTTAACATTACCGTTTACAGTAATCTTTGTTTCATCGTTTGCATCAATTCCGTCATGCTCTTTACCGTGAATGTTGCCGGTAACCGTTATCGTAACCTCATCTTCGGTAGTTAAAGCAGCCTCATCGTTGCCTTCAAGGTCTGCGTCGATTACAACATTACCCGAACCGCCGATGATTATGTCTGTCAGAACATATCCTTTTCCCTCAATTTTATAGGACTGTCCTGAAGTGGTCGTTAATTTGTCGCCGTTTTCATTAATAATATTTCCCGTTATTATAATACGGACTTGTGCGGCGGTATCCTCGAATGCCTGTTGTAATTTGGCGAAGCTATTCACGTTTTCGTGTGTTGCGGCTTCGCTGTATGCCGCCATTACTGTCATAGGAATTAGACCTATTGTTATAATAATGCTAAGCACTACCGCAATTATCTTTTTGGAAATGTTGAGATTTTTCATATTGAGTCCTCCAAAGCTAGTGCTTTTTTCCTTTTTTGTTTGTGGATTGCTTTTTCTATGTTGCCCAAGGCTTCAATTTGTTTTATTTTCTTGAAGCCCAACTCTGCTTACCGTAAAGGACGGTTGCGAGTATTGCACTTCCGCTTGAAAGCAGTAGTGCAAGCCAAAGACCGAAACTGTCCCCCGTCAGCGGTGAAGTGGTCTGCTTTTCGCCATCGGTACCGCTTCCGGAGTTTTTGTCTTTGTCGGAAGAGTTACCCTTGGCGGTGGCTTTGTTGTAAAGCTCGTCAATATTGGGTACAAATTTGCGGATATTAGCCAGAAATTCCGAGTCCTTATAATGGGGGTCGTTGAAGAAGTAATCATACTGTTCTATTAATTCTTCTGCTATTTCGTCATTTGGATTTTCACGATATATATCGGCGATTTCTTTGAATTCTATAATTACGTTAGTTTCAAACCAAGCGCCGAGTATCGTATTATAAGTCTTCTCTGCCGATTCCAAACCGAGTTTTTCGCCAAGCTTTTCTATGTACTCGTCATTAAGGCTATTAAAGGCATCAAGATACTTTCTGAAATCATCTGCTGCGTCATGCAGTTTATCGTAATCATCACCGTCTAAAGCGGCAATCAGTGCGGTGAAGGTGTCGGCAAGGGGCTCGACAGCATCTACAACGGTTATGGTGAACTCCTTTGAAATAGCGGTCTGGGGAAGGTCCTCGTCCACCTTTGCGATTACCTTGAGCGTACCCTCGGCTTTAAGGGTAATCTCGGCCGAATACGGATCGTCAATCTCTGCACCCGTAGTACCTGCGTCAACAATTTCCCAATATATTCCGCTGCGGCTGGCATTTTCGGGTATGACAACAATGTTATCGTCCAGATAAACGCGTGTTCCTGCGTATAATACGGTGGGAATGCCTTCAAAATCGGTCAGCGGAACAAATTCAACCTCGGCTTTAACCTTAAGGTCACCCGTTATGTTTGATATAATATATCTGCCGTCGTCGCCAAGGGTGATAGTGGCATTACCCGAAACTATCTTTGGCGCACCGTCTGCTGTAAACTTGTAGCCGTCATACGGAACAATGTAAACCTCGGCTTTTTCTTTCACGTATACCGAGTTGCCGCTGTAATATGTGTTATCCAAATCATCTTTTCCGTAAAGGTCAATGTTTTCAAGGCTCGTAATGTCAATTTCATAAACGTAGTTGTTGATAACTGTACCGCCGTTTACGGTGCCCTTGAGATTATTCTCAACCGTACCGCTGTTTGCCGTCACGGTGTCGTAGTTTGAATAGATATATCCGATATTGTTTGCAACGGTGCCGTGGTTAGTGTTGATTTCACCGATATTGGTGCCGACGTTACCGTTGTTATATATTATTTTGCCGTCGCTTTCGTTGGTGGTTACAGTAGCGCTTCCAAAGATTTCAAGTATTTCACCGGCATTCTTTGTCACGGTGCCATAGTTATAGCTCATCGTTCCTTTGTGCGTGGCAACGGTGCCGTAGTTGTGGTTTATTTCACCGTTATTCAGTGTAACCGTGCCTTTGTTGGTGTCCATCAAATCGTCAGCGACGATTTCGTCAACAGTATTGCCAACGGGGTTATCGGCTATATCTTCTGCCAGTGCAAAGCAAGGTATTATACTGAATGCCATAACAAAACACAAAGCAAGTGCTGTTATGGGTTTTAAGATTTTTGTTTTCATATTGTTTTCCTCCACATATTATTTTAATAAAATCGGTCAAGCCGTTATTATACTTACTTGCGTGCAAGCAGATTGAGAAGCGCTTGTTCTGTCTCATTGTCTACGAAGTCTCTGAACTCTTTCAGCACTCGAATACCCAGCGCTTTATAGTCCATCGCAAGGACCTTTGCGATTTTCTGCTTTCTTATGCTTTCGGGCACATTGTAAATGCTAAGTATTGTATTGAGTGCACCACTTATACGAAGTTCTAAGGATGCCGAACCGCTTGTTGTCATAAGTGTTGCATATTCAATGCCCGAAACCAGCGTTTCCGCTTCTTCAAACCGTTCGTCCGTCCAATCGGGACAGTATTCCTTGAATACCTCCTTGGCGCGTTCTTTGTCATTTTTTCGAATCAATTCCATACACATCTCGCTTCGATAAGCGGAAATAAAGAAATCCTTTGCAACCCCGTCAACCTCGCAGGCAGAAGCGATGGTTAATAACTCCAAGCATATCGCCATTACAGAACTATATCCGTCCTTTGCTTCATCCTCCATCAACTTCCACTGAAACTTGCAGAGCATATCCACCAGTTCCGCAAGCAGATGCTCCTTCGTAGAAAAATGGAAGGTCATATTGCCGGGACTCATATTAAGTGTTTTACACATAGAATTGATGGTGGTGTTGCTGTAGCCATCCTTCAAAAAGCAATTTGTCGCAACACGAATAATCTCGTTTCGTGTAAGTTCTTTTCTGTCTACTCGTATCACTATTCCGCTACCTCCTATTGGATTTATCGACAATTTAGAATCGTTTCTTGCGTAGTCTTCGATATCATTATAGTACATATACTATAAAAATGCAATAGTTTTTTCCCAAACACGTAAAAATTTGACGGACTGATGAGATACAACGATAGCAACGCTATCGTTGATGATATACCATTGCTTTCGCAATGGATAAAAAAATCGACTTGTTTTCACAAGTCGATTTTTTGGTGGGAGTGTGTCAAGCGTTTCCGAACTTTTTTCTAAATCTGCTAAAGAGAGTGTTTTTGCACCCTTTTTGAAATTAAAATAAAATTCGATTCTATCATCGTATAAAATTATTGAATTCACAAAGCTATCAACAAGCCTTCTGCGGTTTTCAAACAGCGTTACATCCATTTTTCTGAATCTATGAAACCAAAATTTTATCTGGTCGCGGTCAAGCATTGGGCGGGCAATACTTTCCTGTGCGATTTCGATTTCAAGTTCCTTTTTTTGACTTTCTAATTCTTCAAGGCGCGCTTTAGTAGATGAAGTAAAAATTCCTTGTTCAATTGCAGAAAGTATATTGGAAATACTTTTTTGAACTTCATTGAGACGTTTTTTAAGTAATGTCAAAGCATTGTTTTCCTGAACCTGCATATTCATTATCAAATCAGTTACATCTTCAATTAGATTATCATCCCAAATGCATTTTAAGATTTGGTTAATTACAATATCCTCAATCCAATGCTTTTTAACCGCCTTTTTATCGCAACCGCTTTTGCGTTTTGCAGATAGACATTTATAGTAACGATAGGTATCCTTGTTTCTTGATGTTCCGCTTTCACCAAGCATAAAAGTCATACATCTACCGCAGTACAGTTTAGTAGACAAAATATACTGTTCATCCGCCCTGTATCGAGCCGGAGATTTTTTATTTATAGCAATTCTCTCTTGCACACGTTCAAATAAGTCTTTAGGAACGATAGCAGGGATACCGTCAGGTACAACAATATCACGATAAACATATTCACCAATATATCTTCTGTTGGTGAGTAGGTTAGAAACGGTGTTGATTGTCAGTTTTGTTCCTCTTGTGTTTCGCAATCCGTGAACATTTAAGTAGTCGGCAATCTCCTGCATGGTACTACCGTCCTCATACATTTCGTATGCCGTAACTACCATCGGTGCGGTTTCATTGTTAACAACAAAATGCTGATTAACAATATTATATCCTATTGGTACCGTACCGCCATTAAAACGACAACTCAAAGCATTCTCAGTTTGTCCGCGAATAACCTTTTCAGCAAGCTCAGCAGAATAATATTCCGCCATACCTTCCAAGACGGATTCAAGAATGATACCTTCTGCGCCTTGTGAAATGGCTTCGGTGGCAGAAAGTACACGGACATTATTTCTTTTCAAAATACTTTTATAATGTGCAGAGTCATAACGGTTACGGGCGAAACGGTCAAGTTTCCATACAATGACAGTATCAAACAGACCGTTCGCACTATCCTTAATCATACGCTGAAAGTCAGGACGATTGTCAGTCTTTGCAGATAATGCACGGTCAATATAAGAGCCAACAATTTGAATGTCATTTTTCTGTGCAAATTCCTTGCATTCACGCAACTGACCTTCAATAGACTCT
>JAZOBW010000087.1:0-7189 GCA_045596185.1 Acutalibacteraceae bacterium
ACTATGATCGCTGGAACGGTGCTGTTACTAACTCATTGCGACTGCTTGGTATCAACCTTGATTTTGGCGCTATGCTTTATGACGCTTCTTCCCTTGTTAGCAACAAGAAGATTGTTATCTACGGCGACTCTATTACAGAGGGTGTTGGCATTAACGAAGGTGCAGAATACGCATATTCTGCAATTCTCGGTCAGACACTCGGTGTTGAATACGGTCAGTGCGGTAACGGTTGGATTGGTTGGAGCCACTTCGGCAGCGGTCACACAGACCACTTCTATATACTGAATCAGAATAAGGGCTATTGGAGAGACTACTTCGAAGGCAAAAGCCGTCTTGTAGATAGAAATGATATTTCTAAGGGATACATAGACGGTGCACCCGATGCCGTATTTATAACACTTGGTCATAACGACCATGGTTCGAATTACGATGAGGTTCAAAATAAGCTCATCAATTGGATGAAGGATGTACGTACTACCGCGCCTAATGCAGAAATATTTATTGTTCTGCCGTTTGCTACCGGCAGCAGCCATTATGCAGACTTCAGAACAAAATATGTTGAAGGCTTCAATAAATATGTTTCTGAAACCTCCGACGCTAAGGCTCATATAGTTGACCTTGGACCTGAAGGCCATAATATTGTTGTAAACGGCAGTAGCGACGGAGTTCATCCTGAAAAGGATGCCGCAGGTACTCTTGGTAGAATGATTGCTGAAGAGGTTAAAGCATACTTCTAATGAAAGACAGGGTGTAAGCGAACGCTTACACCCTGTCTTTTTATTTTATCAAAGAAAGTGCTTCTTTTAGGTTTCTTACACCAATAAGTTTGATTCCTTCCGGAATATCATTGATGCTCTTAATGCAGCCTTTAGGCAACACGCATTCGGTAAAACCAAGCCTTGCCGCTTCTTTGATTCTTGCCTGAACCCTAGGCACATTACGCAATTCTCCCGAAAGTCCCACCTCGCCGAAAGCAATCAATGTTTCACTGATTGGAATATTCCGTATAGCAGAAACGATGGACATACATACCGCAAGGTCGGCCGCCGGTTCATCAATCCTCATACCGCCAACTATGTTGAGATATGTATCAAGATTAGAAAAATACAGACCATTTCTCTTTTCCAATACCGCCAGTAATAAATTCAGTCTGTTATAATCAAAACCGGTTGACATACGACGCGGATTTCCAAAGCCTGTTTTTGTGACAAGTCCCTGCACTTCAGCAAGAATTGGCCTGGTACCTTCAATAACACAGGTTATGCAATCGCCCGATACATCACTCATTCTACCCGAAATAAGTGCCGCAGAGGGATTTTCAACCTCGTATAGGCCCTTTTCGGTCATCTCGAACACACCGATCTCGTTAGTGGAACCAAATCTGTTTTTAATTGCTCTTAAAATTCTGTAGGACTGATTGCGCTCACCCTCAAAATAAAGCACTGTATCAACAATATGCTCAAGCACCTTTGGTCCTGCAATTTCTCCGCCCTTATTAACATGACCCACAATAATTATAGGAACATCAATAGATTTGCAGGTTCTGAGGAGTAAATTTGTCGATTCACGTATCTGCACAACACTTCCCGACGAGGATGTTAATTCTGGGATATTCATAGTTTGTATCGAATCGATCATAACCAATTGCGGTTTATGTTGTTTTATATACTCACATACAGATTGGGTATCAGTTTCGGTCATAACGGTTATACCGTCTCCGTCAACCCCAATCCTGGAGGCACGCAATTTTATCTGCACTGCCGATTCCTCGCCGGATACATATAAAATATCAACATTACTCTGTAGTTTGTTGCATATCTGCATAAGAATGGTGGATTTTCCTATACCGGGATCGCCGCTAAGCAGCACAACAGAGCCTTTAACGACACCGCCGCCCAGAACCCTATCCAGTTCCTTTATTCCGGTAATAAAGCGATGCTCATCGGTAAATCTAATTTCGGATAGCGGGGTTGCCGAAAGTTTTGAAACCACTGTCCTACTCGCAGCCGTGTTCTTCGTTGAAATATTCAACTGTTCAGTCATTGTATTCCATGCACCGCAAGAATAACACTGACCACTCCATTTTGAACTTTCGTATCCGCATTCTTCACATACAAATACCGTCTTTGCTTTTGGCGACAAATTAATCATCCTTTTCGTCAAAATAATCTAAAATTCCTCCCATAACGGAAAAAGCCATTTGGGACTGGTAATCACTGTCCTTTAGTTTTTCAAGTTCTTGCGGATTGCTTAAAAAACCACATTCCACAATAACAGCAGGTACCTTAGCATTATGTAATAAATAAGTAGAAGATGTGCCTTTCTTTATAACTCTGGTATTGTCGGGTTGCAAAAGAGATACAACGGATTTTTGTATACTATCACCCAACAACTCTGACTCATCAAAGTTCGGACTGTAAAATACCTGAGTACCGTTTGCAGCAGATGTGGTGAATTTATTCAAGTGAATACTGACATAGATAGCATCAGGATTTTGTTTCATAATTTCGAGACGATTTCTTAAATCACTCTTTTTCTTTGAAGGAATACTGTTCCCAGTATCTTCGGTAGATATATCCTCACTTCTGGTTAAAATAACATCAACACCACTGAATTTCAGCAATTCGGAAAGTTTAAGAGAAATTTCCAAATTTATATCCTTCTCCACAGTGCCGTCCTTCGCAACCGCTCCGCCGTCAAACCCGCCGTGGCCGGCATCAATGATAACGGTAGGTGTATCGCATATCGGAGCCGATACCGATATATTTTCGGCAAACGAGGCGGTAATCGTGCACATACTGCATATAATACCCAAAAATATCAACGGTAATAATAAACGCTTCAAATTCATCACTTCTTTCATTTAATTCTATGAATAAAGTGAGCAGAATATAAATCCACGCTTATTAAATATATTATATTGCACTTTGTTATTTTTTTCAATAGCAATAATATAAAACGCATCTAACAATATTCTTTGTTTACCCATTCGAAACGCCGAAATACTTCCCCACCGATTTCTATGCACATACATAAAAGACAAGACCTTCAAAACCACAAAAGTTTGAAGGTCTTACTTTATTATAAATGATAATTTAATTGTTGCAAATAAGCGATAATAATTTTAACCGATATCTAGTTTGTATATTATCAATAATATTTTGACAAATCGACTGTATTATCTTTAATATCAATAATTTTATATCTTTCATCAATTATTTCAACTGTAAATTCATCTTCACCGTCTAATTCTCCGCCAGAAGTTAATCTATCGGAATATATACCAATATTTCCATCGGATTTTTTATACCAAGTTGACATTTCATAATTATGGCCAACATATCCTTTTGCACCAGTAACAATATAAAGTTTGCCATTATATTCTAAAAAGTTTCTTTCGTCAAAGTCTTGTATTAACGATGAATCAATATAATGCTCGATATGTATTTTTGCTTGATCGATAGTATGACAACAGGTAGATTCGTAAACATTTAATACCCACTGTTTTTGATATTCTGTTAAATGTTCATAAATATCTGCCGGAGCATCAACACTATTGCAACAGAAACCCATATTTGAATAGTTATCCCATATTTTAACTAAATCAATAGGGTTTGTAACATTACTAAATCCTGCATTTTGGGTCGTGTCTTCATCTTCGTCCTCATTGTTTTCAACACGGACAACATACTCGCTCACTTTACAAAAAGTCTTATCTAGTTCTTCTTGTGTGAGTTTGTCATCATAATGAGTTATTTTAAATTTGTAATTGCCATATTCATCGACGAAATAAAGCCAACAACAATCTTCTTTGGGGTCATATTCCCATTTGGACTCTGCACCATCTTCATAAATAGTTACTTCGTTTTTATCGATAGAATAGATTGCGTATTCAGTATCAGATTTGTTAGAACCGCCTTCTCCACGTGTTTCTCGGGTGCAGGTGCCATCATCATAGAATATCCATTCATATGCAAAAACATCCTGAGGACTATATTCATACCACACACCCGCTAAAATCCCCTTGTTGGAATCGGTTTTTTTACCAAATAAAACAATTAAAATGATGATAATAATAGCAACAAGAACCGCTATAGGAATTAAGAGCTTTAGGTGTTTGAACACAGTTTTTTTCTTATCACTTTTTAATTTTGTTATTTCATTTCCACAGGCAGTACAAAATTTCAAGTTTTCTCTAATATTTTTTCCGCACTTATTACACTTCATTTTTAATTACCTCAATCCACCATTATTAAACACGAATCAGTAAGACCGCTTTCAGATTCAACACTAACAAGTACCAATCCCTTATTATTGCCTGTAACTTTGCCGGTAGAACTGTCAACTGATAAAACATTCTCGTCATTACTTGACCAATACAACCCATCATCATTTGTACTTGCTTCTACCGTAAATGTTTCACCTACTGCTATATGTTTAATCTCTGCAATTTCTATAAATCTTTGAGATGAGTATCCCACTAATGTATTATCTGAATACTTGATTTGAATTTTTACCCATATGGGATTTTCTGCATCATCGGTATTTTTTGTATCAATTACAGTAACAGAAGAACCGTTCATTTGCTTTACAAAACTATCATTGTTTGCAGAATCTATTAGTATTTTATCATAAGCAATGTTAGGACCTTTGCGGAAATTCAACCAAGAATCCTGATTTACACTTACTTTTCCTTTCTTATTCAAATTACAATTTGAAATAGACAAATACTTGCCGGTCTCTGTCTCGAAATAATCGGTTTGAATATTAGGAATAACACTGTAACCTGTCAATTCATAACTATCTACACAAACCGTTGCAACATCAAGAAATTCATTTAATTTAGCGAAAAATTCATTATCCTCAGCTGTTGGGGTTTCGTCGTCATACAACAAGAGATACTGCATATCCTGCTCATACGCACAATAGTTATCGTCAAATCCTGTAAACCAATATCTGTAATCGTTACCCCTTCTTATATTACTGATTCCTGAAGATGAATTTTGATTTTTACATTCTCGCTGTATGTAGTTAAGCAGCATCATCTTATCACCATTTTCTGAAAGATATACTGCGCCTGTCTGTCCGTAATCTTGTTCGTATAAAGTTATGATTCTTCCACAGTAAATTGCATAAGCGTTAATACGATCGATATTACTGTTTGTACATACACAAACTAACTCATCGCCCGGGGCATCACAAATATCTACGTATTTAACCAGAACATCTTTATACAAATGTTTTTTAAGATACTTGGTATAAAGTTCACTTATATCATTAAAAGCATTTTCGTCTAATTCATATGACTCTTTCGAAAGTATTACTTCTGAACAGAAAAAAATATCGGTTTTGATATTTTTTTCTTTAATGCACTTTATCAAAAGTTCACCGTTCTGCCAAGAAAGCGTTATTTCATCGCCTTCATACCTATTATCGTCAGTATATACATCTACAGTAATATCAGAAAAGAAAGTGTGAAAAACAATACCATTTTTATCTGCATCGGCATAAATAACAGTAGTACCCATATCGCCAAGAGAATTTACAAAATTTTCTATTTGAAACGCATCTGTTCCGACAGTTGTAAGATTATCAAGCCAGTGTTTACCAAAATCAGAAATAATGAATGCATATTCGTCTTTGCCGTCACCATCTATATCCTCTTCTATGTATTTGTAATTTTCCCCCCACCACTTAGAAATATGTCCTTTATATGCATCTATAATTTCTTTATAGTTTTTAGCATCATAAAAATTGGACAATATCTTGTGGTGAGATGTCTTTTGTGTGACTTTCGGCAAATAGGACTCATATGCATTTTGTGCTACCTGCTCTGCCCAATCTGAATCTTCACCCTCTTCAAAATCAATTGAATCTGTTATTTCATTCCATCCGTCATTTGTCCATTCTTCGTAATGAATATTAAAATTCCCGACAGAATAATATCCCCATTCCAAACATAGTTTATCATTTATTTCAGTAGTAATAGATGCACTTCCGGCTGCTCCGTTATGTACGGCAGAAGCCATAATACCGATATCCAAAGTGTCAAATGCCAAAATATTAGGCTTTTGATAATACAGTTCGTTATATGTGCTCATAAACAGTTCTTTTTTACCGTCTCCGTCTGCATCAAAAACATAAGTATCGTTTATTTCATCGCAATAATAATCGGCTGTTGCCGCAAGTGCGGAGTAATCTAAAATATCACATATTTCGTATATTTCAGCACTTGAATACTTTCTGGCATCAGATGAAAAAATCGGTGAAATCCATAAATACAGTATTATCAAAAAAGAACACAAAAAAGACAGTAAAATCGCGACAGCCATTATAAAAGGCACTTTTTTCCGGATTTTTATTCCGGTTATAAAACTGTTTTCTGTTTCGCTATCATCAGTTTTTTCTGTAATGGTGCTATCGGAAACCTCGTTACCACAAAATGGACAGATTCCTAAATTAGGATCAAAATGACCTGCACACTTTGAACATTCAATATTATCATCAAACTGAATTTTTTCACCGCATACACCGCAAAAGGTTTCTCCTTTGCGTAGTTCTGCGCCGCAATTTTTACAAATCATTTCAACAACTCCTTTTTAACTCATATTCCGAAGACAACTTAATATTTATCATTATTTCTTACAAACTTATTTACAATATTGCTTCCGGACATCATAATGTATTATATAATATATGGCTTCAAAATTCAACACTTTAGCGTATCAAACAACAAGAGTGAATAAACTGCATATATTCACAAGTTTATGATATTATATAATTATAGTTATTTCAGCACAAAAGTGGAGTTGAGTAATATATGAATCCCACAGACGAGTTTTTTGTGTGATTAAATGTCAGTTAGCCTTTTAACATATTCATGCATTTCTTGTTTTGATTTAATCGAATGTGTTCCCGCTATTATTTGCTTCTTCTTATCTTCGCCGAGTAACGCAAATTTTTGCATTGCATCAGCATTTTGTGCAAGAGCCATTGAAAATCCAATAGGCATTTCGTCATGTTTCATTTTTTTCTCCTTAAAATAATTATATTAATATTTTGACCTAACTTTTACAGCATATACACCACATAATGAAGCAGCATTATGCAAATGCTAACATTAGAAGGGAGTTATTATTATGAGCGAAGATAAAAAAGCAGAGCAAAAACCGGAACCAGAAATTAAAAC
>JAZOBW010000088.1:0-2405 GCA_045596185.1 Acutalibacteraceae bacterium
TACCGTTTACAACAAAAAGGGCGAGATGATATATGAGTGGAATTCGGCTAAGGAAATGGTTAATAACATAGCACTTTCACCGTCTGGCAAAAAGATTGCTGTTTCAACGGTCAGTGCGGCGGACGGACATCTCAGTTCAAAAACTATGGTGTTTGAGTTCGATTCTGCCGATCCCGTTTTCAGCCGTTCGGGTGAAAATGTTGTGTACGATGTCCGCAATATCGGTAAAGGATTTTGTGTACTTGAACAGAATAAATGCACCTATGTTTCATGGTCAAAGTTTCAGACTGTAGAAACGGTGAGTGAACTTGAACTTGATGCCTTCCGTTCTTCTTCGGGCGGTGCGGTACTGCTGTTTAACCGTCCCAGCGATAAAAGCGACAATAAAATTGTTATTCTTTCAAAAAAAGGCGAAAAGGTTTCGGAATTTAATTTTAACGGAATTATAAGTGATATTCAGTATGTCGGCGGCCATATTTATTTAATCAGTGACACCGATGTTTATATTACCGACAGACAGGGTCAGACCATTCGTTACGGCAAGTGCGAATACGGTTGTGAACGATTTGCTGTTATCGGTTCTCATACGATTGCCGCAGTGACCGATAATGAAATACAAAAAGTCGACATTAAGAATGAGGAGTAATGGCTTATGTCAATAATCATTGATCTGATCGCAGTTGCAATAATAGTCGTATCTGTTATAGTTTCCGCTCGCCGTGGATTTGTAAGGACGGTAATTGATTTTGTGGGATTTTTTGCTGCATTCATAATCGCAACATCGGTAAGTTTACCCCTGGCGAATATGACATATGAAAAAGTAATAGAACCACCTATAGTAGGTTCTGTAGAGGGCGTTGTAGAGGATGGCGCTACAGATACCGTTGATGCGGTGTGGGATGCTGTACCCGATTTTGTTAAGAATATTGTGGGAACAGGTATGAAGGATGATCTTACACAGCATATTGAAGAAAATGTTTCACAAAGTGCTGCCGAAACTTCGCTTAGCGTTTCAAAAAATATAATAATGCCGGTTGTAACCAAAATAATATCAATGTTTTATGCAGTGATAATCTTCATTGTTCTGCTTTTGGCGGTGAAGATACTTGCAAAATTTATAAACAGATTGTTTTCATTCAGTTTCGTAGGTTCGCTCAACCGTATGCTGGGCGGTCTTGTCGGTGTGCTTCAGGGCGTTCTTTTTGCTTTTATTTTTGTTATGGCGGCAGGTATGCTGGTATCGCTTACGGGCGGTTTCCTGATATTCACCCCTACAGCACTGTTTAATTCGTATTTTTATGGTTTTATAACCTGAAGCATTCAGTTCGATTTTGAATGTTTTGACTAAGGAGATTTTTAGAAAATGAAACTTTGTTCCAAATGCAAACAAAGACCTGCGGTGGTCTTTATGTCCAACCCTTTAACCCCTAATGCCGAACCGGATGGCCTCTGCCTTGTATGCGCAAAGGAACTCGGAATAAAGCCGGTCGATGATATGCTGAAGAGTATGAATATCAGCGACGAGGATATCGAGCAGATGAGCAATCAGTTTATGGAAATGATGTCGCCCGACGGCGATATTGACGATTCCGATCTGAACGACGAAACCTTTGATTTGGGTACTGCACCGGCGATTCCGTTCCTGAAAAATATGTTCGGCGGCGGTTCAAAAGAAAATCCCGAAAACACCAAAAAGGGCGAAAAGGGTAAGGAGGAAAAGCCCAAGAAAAAGCGCCGCAGTTTTCTTGACCAGTATGCAACAAATCTTACCGCTCGTGCCCGTGACGGTAAACTTGATGTTATAATCGGCAGAGAAAAGGAACTCTATAGAACTATACAGATACTTTCCCGTCGCTCAAAAAATAACCCCTGCCTTATCGGTGAACCGGGTGTAGGCAAAACTGCCATAGCAGAAGGTCTTGCCCTTAAAATAGCATCGGGTAATGCCCCTGCAAGATTGCTTGATAAAGAGATATATCTTCTCGACCTTACAAGCCTTGTTGCGGGAACACAGTTCAGAGGCCAGTTTGAAAGCCGTGTAAAGGGACTTATTGAAGAAATAAAAGAGGCCGGAAATGTAATTCTCTTTATCGACGAGATTCATAATCTTGTTGGTGCCGGTGATGCCGCAGAAGGTTCGATGAACGCCGCGAATATTCTTAAACCTGCACTTTCCAGAGGTGAGGTTCAGGTTATCGGTGCAACAACATTCAAGGAATACAGAAAGTATATCGAAAAGGATGTAGCGCTTGAACGCCGTTTTCAACCGGTGACTATCGAGGAGCCTTCTATTGAAGATGCGGTCGATGTTTTGTTGGGCGTAAAGGGCTATTATGAAGGCTATCACGGTGTAAATATTCCTGCCGCTCTTATCAGAACAACGGTTCTGCTTTCGGAAAGATATG
>JAZOBW010000089.1:0-3933 GCA_045596185.1 Acutalibacteraceae bacterium
GAAACTTTTATCTTATAACAGTTCCGATGTGCACATATAAGGCTTGCACACCACACTGTTAGATAAATATGTAAACATCTTTTGATTTATGACTTTATGAAATAAAAAAGCATTATCAAAGTGTTCCAAAGAATACTTTGATAATGCTTCTATCATTTTATTTATTCACAAAAAAGCGGTGTTGAAAAATAGCGTTCGGCAGTATCAGGAAGAACAGTAACCACCGCTTTACCGCGACCAAGCAATTTTGCAAGTTTAATCGCAGCAGCAACATTGGTTCCGCTGCTGATACCGCACAGTATTCCTTCTTTGGAAGCAAGTAACTGTGAGGTTTTTATTGCTTCTTCGTCACCTACAATACAGATGTCGTTATATATATCACAATTAAGTATTTCAGGAATCAGACCATCACCGATACCCATCTGCAAATGAGTACCGATAGAACCGCCCGAAAGGATTGCCGCATGTTCAGGCTCCACCGCCCAGATAACTATATCTGGATTTTTTTCTTTGAGAGCCTCGCCAATACCGGTTATGGTTCCACCCGTTCCTATGCCGGAGCAAAATCCATGTATCGGACCATCAACCTGTCTTAGTATTTCCTGGCCGGTCTGTTCGCGCTGTATTGAAAGGTTAGCAGGATTTTCAAACTGCTGAGGGACAAAAACTCTGCCATCTTCAGACTTCATCTTCTGTGCAAGAGCAACACACTCTTCTATACACACACCAATATTTCCTGCATCGTGAACAAGAATAACCTCTGCACCGTAGTGTTTTACAAGTTTGCGACGTTCTTCACTGACAGAATCGGGCATAATAATCTTGGTTTTATAACCGCGAACCGCACCGACAAGTGCAAGACCAATGCCCTGATTACCGCTTGTGGGTTCCACAATTATGGTATCAGGACCGATAAGACCTTTTTCTTCGGCATCCCTTATCATATTGAATGCGGTACGGGTTTTTATAGAACCGCCGACATTAAGACCTTCAAATTTTACATAGATATCAGCACCGTCCTTATCGGGCAGGTGTTGTAATTTTATCATAGGCGTTTCGCCTATCGCTTCAAGAATATTATTGTAAACCATCAAACTATCCCTTTATTAAAAATATGTTACCATTTCATTATATGCAAAAATCAAAACAAAAGCAACATAAAAATGTTAAACAACGCCTTTTTTTGACCAAATTTTGACACGAAATGATTTAATTACCTTAAATATTAGCCAATACACGGCATAAAATACTACTGCAAGCGCAAATTTATGTACAAGGAGTGAAAAAAATGGCTAACAAGTATGTAGTACCCGAGGCAAAGGAAGCACTCAATCGCTTTAAGATGGAAGCCGCTAACGAAGTTGGCGTTAACCTTAAGCAGGGTTACAACGGTGACCTTACCTCTAAGCAGGCAGGTTCTATCGGCGGACAGATGGTTAAGAAGATGATCCAGTCCTACGAAAACAGCATGAAATAAGAATATATCCCATATTTTTTGTGCGCCGGCCGGAAATATCCGGTCGGCGCTTTTCCTAAGCGTATAATTCACCTATCAGACCATAAAATATTTAATGCCGGTATTTTATTAAAGGAGGCGAAAGCATTGTTTGATAAGATTTGTTTAATCCTTTCGATTATCGGATCACTCAACTGGGGACTTGTAGGGCTTTTCAGATTTGACCTTGTTGCATGGTTGTTCAACGGTTCCGATTCCATTATCAGCAGAATAATCTACACCGTTATCGCACTCGCTGGTATCTGGTGCGTATCTCTGCTTTTCCGTACAGACAACGACCATGTTGTCACAACAGACTAAAGCACTGTGCAAAAAAAGGCTCTCGCCCAATTGAGCGAGAGCCTTTTTTCAGTAAACTTATATTAAATTACGTTATTTAAGCAGCGCTATTCCGTTTCAGTTTTCAAATGCCCGAAATACTCATCTATACCTCTCCGGAGGTTCAAGCGAATAACTTATAGGATAATTCACAACATAATAATCATAATCGTGAATAACCTCGTGAATCGAAAACAGGCTTCCGATATCGTGATGATTAAAAGCGCTAATGTAATCTGCTTTAATTGTCTTCAGCACATCGATTATCTCTTTATTTTCTGCCAATACGATCAGTTTTTCAAGGTTTTCGAGCATAATATGATATGTATTATCAATACTTTTTGTACCGGTTATCGGGTCAGTGTACACCTCATCTTTTTCAAGTTCATAAATATCCCAATAAATACTGTCAGGCTCTTTCAAAGTTGAAATATGACCCAACAAAAAATTCTCTATATGTATATGCAGCCATTTGAAACTTTCACAAAATTCCTTTCGGTCATTTTCATTTAGTCCTGCTAACGCTTCTTTTTGCCACAATACGCACTGTTCCTTGGCGGGTTGTTGCAATCCCGATTTGTGCAGATAATACTTTTGTGTTGTAAATGCAAGAATATCAAGATATGTTCTTTCTGAAATATTATATACAGAACTTTGGCCATTGTGTATGATCTCTGCAACGCCGAAAAGACCGGCAAATTGTACACAAAGATTTATTGTGGTAACAGTTTTACCCTGAGATTTCAATTCAAATTTGTAGGTAACATATTCAGTATCGGCTTCCGATTCATTTTCCGGTGTTCCCCATCCGGTTTCTGTTAGCAGATTTATAAATTCAGATATTTTTTCTTTGTCATCAATTACATAAGACTTCGGTTTCGAAGTTATCATATTTGTTGCAACAATTTCGGTTATATCATCGGAAAAGTTAACCGCTATATTATCGGCGTTGCTGCCTGTTAAAAGTTCTTTTGCGTTTACAAAAAAACTTTCAACTGCGTTTACAACGGGTGTGCGTAGCGCTTCAACACTGAATACCACCGATGTTGCCACTACTATTATTGAAAGCAAAACACACGCAATTTTTCTTCCGGTGGTGTTTATAAGTTTCAAAAAACCTTTCTGGTATTTTATTATTTTCTGCATTTCAAATTCAAATTCTTTTGAAAAACTATGGGTGCTTACGCTGTAATCTAGCAACTGTAAATCAATAAAGGCGTTTTTTAATTTGTTTCTTGCATTATTCATAAAGCACCTCTTCAAGTTTTGCCATCAACATCTTTTTACCGCGTACAAATTGCATTTTTACGGTAGCAATCTTTCTATCCAACAATGTTGCAGTTTTCTTTATGGAATAATCCTTTACATAATGAAGATATAATACCTCGTTATAAGGCGATGGTATCTGAATTATTGCTTGAACTATACTTTGATATTCAAGTTTGCTTACAATACTTTCAATAGCGCTGTCTTTGGTTGGGATTTTTTCAATATCACTTAAAGGCATTTCAGAAATTTTTGTCCTTTTTCGCAAAAAATCGTATGCAGTATTCTTGGTTATAACCATTAGAAAAGACAGAGTTTCCTTACTATCTGTATCATAAATAGATCTTATATTTTTCGCTACCTTTATAAAGGCATTTTGAAGAATATCTTCGGCATCCTTTTCGTTTTTTGAAATACCGTAGGCAACATTATAAAGTACATTTTTATACTTATTATATATTTTCTCAAATAGATGCTTTTCTTTCACATCCATATCAATAGTCATAAACACAACAGACAACAAAACGACTCACCTCCTATTATAAAAAACGAAAGATTTTTAAGTTTAGATTACATTTAATTATACTTTTCATAAAAAAAACACCCGAAACCTGATACGTTTCGGGTGTTTGAATTTATAAAGTTAAATTATTTAACCATACTTGCAACTTCTGCTGCGAAGTCGTCAACACGCTTTTCAATGCCCTCGCCCTTTTCAAAACGAACAAAAGCAGCAGTCTTGAAGGATGCGCCCATTTCTGCGGCAGTCTTTGCAACATACTTACCAACGGTAATATCGCCATCCATAACGAAAGCCTGCTCAACAAGGCAGT